>VRUD01000108.1 GCA_019456305.1 Cytophagales bacterium
AATCCGACTAATGGAGAGACAACCATCCGCTATTATTTACCGGAAAAAAGTGATGAAGGCAGAATTTATATCTATGATATATTGGGCAAACAGGTAAAAGTATATGAGCTGCTTAAAGGTTCTCATAGCATAATATTGCGTGCAGCACAATTGAATACAGGCGTGTATTTTATTGCTATGGAATTGGATGGGATAATAATTGGAAGGGAAAAAATGGTCATGAATAAGTTTTAAAAAGAGCTAATTGTTACTTTTCATCAACCGGTCATACATAACAATACTGCCTGAAACAGCTACATTTAAACAATATTCCCCTGAAAATCAATTAGTTCATTTTGCCAAACGGCTGGATCTTTTTGGCTGGGGATGGGTGGGCTATTCTTCTTGTTGTTTAAACCCTATTCTTTTTCTGCTCTTGTGTTCCAGTTCTTCTTGTTTGGCTTGCTCTAACTGTTTAAGATATTCAAAAATTAAGGTAATTTGTTCTTCCTGCCCCGATACCTTTTTTCTGATTTCACTCATTTGGGTAAAAAGCTCTTGATGTGTCTGTATAATTTCACGCATCTTGATGAAAATTTCAGTGATGCGTACACTCATATACCTTGCCCTTTTGCTTCTTAAAACATGTGCTACCTGCAATATTCCATGTTCAGTAAAAACCATTGGTAAATAACGAGTTCCGCCCCTTCCTTTTTTTGAGGTCACAATTTGTGACCTCAAAGATTCGTGTTCTTCTTCGGTTAACTCAAACATAAAATGCTCAGGAAAAATATCAATATTGCGCTTTACTGCTTGTTTCAGCACTTTTGTTTCTACTTCATATAGTTCTGCCAGGTCTTTGTCTAATATTACTTTTTGTCCTTTGATTTCGTATATCTTGCTTAAGATTACTTCCCGTGGTATGGCTATTTCTTTGCTCATTTTTTTGTTTTATTTCGTTGGCAAAGTTACTGACAATAAATAGCATTAGACAAAAAAAGCAAGTTTTCAGGTCAATGAAGGAGAATATTGTTCAATATCTGGCAAAAAGTTAAAAAAAATTTATAAATAAAATCCGGTAAAAATAATTTTATTAAGAGAGCTAATTCTTACTTTTCATCAATCGGTCATACATAACAATACTGCCTGAAACAGCTACATTTAAACAATGTTCCCCCGGCAAAACTATCATTTCGTGGCATTTATTTTTTGCTTCATTGGTCAATCCTATATCTTCAGCGCCAAGCAGGTAAATGCATCTTTCAGGATGTTCATAATCTTTTATGGGTGTAGCGTTCTGGTCAAATTCCACGCCAACCAATCTGCAGTTATAGGGCATATGTTTGTAAAACTCCTCAACGGAATCGTAATGATACGATGGTATTTTTGACCAGCTTTGCAGCACGTCTGATGATTGTTTTTTGTATTTTTTATTGATAGTAAAAATAAATGATGCCCCAAAAATAAAGGCCGAGCGCCAAAGCGTGCCAAGATTGGTTTCTCTTTTACAATTGAGGATGCCGATGCCGAAAAAGCCGGTGGAATGGTGGATTCTTTTCATTAAAAGGAGGCTTTGAAAAACGTATGAAAATTAAAAAAAAATGCCACTAAATCACCAAAACACGAAATCCCACGAAAGCAGTAGGCAGTAGGCAGTAGGCAATATTGCCTACTGCCTACTGCCAATTTCTTTAGTGGGATTTTGTGTTTTAGTCCCGAGTACTCGGGATTGTGGCGTAAATTTTATGTTTTTCAAAGTCTTCTAAAACGGTTGCTCATATCCCAGCATAATTAATTCACAATCTTTCACCGGGTTAATACATTCATAACGTAAGTACACATAATAAACGCCAGTTTGCTTGCAATTAAAGACTAATTGTGAAGAAAACTTTTTACTTATTTTATCAATTCTTACTCTTAATTTTTGATCAGCGTCATAATAATCAATATTAAAATCAGTAATAGCACAGTAGCTCGAATCGCACAATACCATTTTATATACTTTGTCTTTACTAAAAATATAAGGAAATTCTATTTCAGCGTGTTTTTTACCTGCGTTCCATCTATTGCTATTAGACTCAAAAGCCCTTAAAAATTTAAAACTACCCAGCGTATTTTTACATGTATAGAGGTTTACTCTGGAAAAATTGCATTGAGAAAACAGTACTGTGGTATTTAAAACCAAAATTAAAACTAAATTAGAATAAAAAATTAACTTCATTTTGTAAGAGTTTGATAATTGCAAACATATTCTTTTTTTCGCAAATATAAAAATAATAATACCTTAATTAGCGAATAATTTTGTAAAAATTAAAAATGGCAAACTACGACTTCAAAAAAATAGAAGATAAATGGCAGCAATACTGGAAAGAGAATCAAAATTTCCGGGTAGATATTGACAAGAATAAGCCCAAATATTACGTGCTGGATATGTTCCCTTACCCATCCGGTACAGGTTTGCATGTTGGGCATCCCCTGGGATATATCGCCTCCGATATCGTAACACGTTACAAGCGACTCAAAGGCTTTAATGTGCTGCATCCAATGGGTTTTGACGCTTTTGGCCTTCCGGCTGAACAGTATGCAATACAAACCGGTCAACACCCGGCTATTACGACCGAAAATAATATCAAAAGATACAAAGAGCAGTTATGTAAAATTGGCTTTTCTTTTGATTGGTCACGTGAAGTAAGAACATGCGATCCCAAGTATTACAAATGGACGCAATGGATATTTATACAATTATTTAATTGCTGGTATAACAATGATGCTGATAAAGCTGAACCAATTGTTACGCTGATCAAAAAGTTTGAAACTTCAGGTATAAGCAATGTTAATGCGGCCTCTAATATGAACCATAATTTTAGTGCCGGTGAGTGGAAAAGCATGCCTGAAAAACAGCAGCAGGAAATACTCTTGAGCTACAGGCTGGCTTATCTTGCAGATACCACGGTAAACTGGTGCCCTGAATTGGGAACCGTTCTTTCAAATGAAGAAGTCAAGGATGGTGTGTCTGAACGGGGCGGCCATCCTGTTGTCAGGAAAGAGATGAAAGGTTGGTGTTTGAGGATCACTGCTTATGCAGAGCGTTTGCTGAAGGATTTGGAAAAAATTCACTGGCCGGAGCCTTTAAAGGAGATGCAGCGGAACTGGATTGGAAGGTCGGAAGGAGCAGTGTTAAAATTCGAAATTCGAAATTCGAAATTCGAAATTCGAAATCCAAAATCCAAAATCGAAAATTCAAAATCTGCGGTAGAGATATTCACAACACGCCCTGATACTATTTTTGGAGCTACCTTCATGGTGTTAGCTCCCGAACATGAGTTGGTAGAAAAGATCACAACGGATGAACATAAGAAAGTTGTCAAGGAATATGTTGAATTTGCCAAGAACCGCCCTGAACGTGACAGGTTAAGTTTGCAGACTATCACAGGAGAATTTACAGGTGCATATGCCATACACCCATTTACTAAAGAAAAAATACCTGTCTGGGTTGCAGATTATGTATTAGCCGGTTACGGAACAGGGGCCATCATGGCTGTTCCCGCACATGACAGCCGTGATTATGCCTTTGCTAAACATTTAGTACTTCCAATTAAAGAAGTTATTACCGGAGGTGACGTTACAAAAGGTTCTCACGATGATCCCAATGGAACGCTTATTAATTCTGATTTTCTAAATGGCTTAAATGTTGACCAGGCCATTAAGAAAACAATAGAAAAAGCTGAAAGAGCAGGCATTGGTAAGGGAAAAGTAAACTATAAGCTTCGTGATGCTATTTTTAGCCGTCAGCGTTATTGGGGCGAACCATTCCCCATCTATTTTAAGAATGGGATGCCTTATGTTATTGACCACGCAGATTTACCGCTAATACTCCCTGAAATTGATGAATATAAACCTACTGAAACGGGTAAACCTCCTTTAGGAAGGGCTAAAAACTGGAAATACAAAGGAAAATATCCACTTGAATTGAGTACAATGCCTGGCTGGGCCGGATCTTCGTGGTACTATTTGAGGTACATGGATGCAGGTAACGAAAAAGAATTTGTTTCAAAACAGTGTGTGGACTATTGGCAGAATATTGATTTTTACATAGGCGGTGCAGAACATGCCACGGGGCACTTGCTGTACGTCCGGTTCTGGACTAAATTTTTGCACGACCTGGGCTATCTTCCTTTTAATGAGCCTGCTAAAAAGCTCATCAACCAGGGAATGATCCAGGGACGGTCAAATTTTGTTTACAGGATCAGGGGAACTAACAAATTCGTATCCTATAATCTTCGCAAAAAACATAAAACTACTGCACTGCATGTGGATGTGAATTTTTTGGAAAATGATGTGCTGGACCTAAAAGTTTTCAGGAAATGGCGTCCGGAATTTGCAGATGCTGAATTTATCCTTGAGGATGGCAAATATATATGCGGGGTAGAAATAGAAAAAATGTCAAAATCCAAGCATAATATTGTGACCCCGGATGATGTTATTGAAAAATATGGCGCTGATACCTTGCGATTGTATGAAATGTTCCTTGGCCCGTTAGAACAGTTCAAACCCTGGAATACCCATGGCATAGAAGGCGTACTTAAATTTCTGAAAAAATTATGGATGTTATTCCATAATGATAAGGGTGATTTTATTGTGTCTGAAGAGGAACCGACAAAGGAAGAATTAAAAATAATTCATAAAACCATAAAAAAAGTTGAAGAAGATATAGAGAGGTATTCTTTTAATACTTCTGTGAGTACGTTTATGATATGTGTTAATGAATTAATGGAACTGAAGTGTAACAAAAAAGCCATATTACAAGACCTGGTGATCATTCTTTCTCCTTTTGCCCCGCATATTGCAGAAGAGCTTTGGGAGAGAATCAACATAAATGTTGATGCACAAAAAGCTTCATTTCCAAAATGGAGTGATAAATACCTGGCAGAAGACAGCTATGAATATCCCGTGTCTGTAAATGGCAAACTGCGGGCTAAAATAACTTTTCCCCTGGGCCTTTCCAATAAACAAATTGAAAAAGAAGTGCTGGCATCTGAAAAAATACAGAAATGGGTTGAAGGTAAGACGCCTAAGAAGGTGATCGTAGTGCCTAAGAAGATCGTGAATGTGGTGGTGTGAATTGGATTCTTGATTCTTGATTTTGAAACCACTAATTACACGAATTACACTAATTAAGAATTTCACTAATGTGGAATTAAAAATGAGCAAGGTGAAAAAGAAAAACTTTAATATTTTATATTTTACTATGTTAATTTTTACAATCAGCAGTTGTCAGGTTTCTGGTTATCAGTTTGGTGCAAAATCATATCAACCAAGAATAGTTGATGAAATTAGAAAAGATGAAGTTTCAAAAAATGATTTTATATTTTGTATTTATCCTAAATTTAAAAACACACAATGTAAATTATTTATCAATGATGCAATAGTATTAGATTCAGTAATAAACCTTAATAATTTAGGTTTATTTGCACGTAGATGTAATACATTTGGCCCAAAAAAGATCTTATTAAGGTTAAAATTAAATGAATCAGACAAATTATTCTTACAAATTGGAAAAAGAAAAAAGAAAGAAATACTATGGGATAATAATTACCGAAGAATAATTCTGAAGAAAAGATGTGGAATTTTAAGACTTTCTTCTTTTAAAAAAATAGAAGGTTTTATTTGATCAGCTAGTACGCGTTTTTAGTGTAATTCGTGTAATTAGTGGTTTCGGATTTTGAATTTTGGATGTTTGACCCCGACTTTGTCGGGGCAGGTATTGGATGTTTGATATATTACTAAATTGTTGATATATGCATAAAATTGTTATTTTTTATTTCACAATTAACCCTGTCTTAGCTCAAGACACCTTATCTATCTCTATCGTTAATCCATCCAAAGCGCAAGAAAAATGGACATTTACCGTCTCATCAGAGTCTCCCGCAGGGGACTCTGATGGGACAGAAGAAAAATGGACATTTGAATTGTTTTACGGTGGACTCGTATATAATGTTCCAATGCGTCTTAATATTAAGCAAAGGGGTGAAGAGGTTTTGCGAATTAAGGCAAAATATGCCTCAGAATCACTAACCAACCTCCCTCTCTATTGGTTGTGGCGGTTTAGCCGTTGGTCGGGAAATGCCTCCTGGGAGCTTGAGGGCATCCATCTCAAGCTGTTTCTAAAGAATAAACCGAAAGAAGTGGAAAATTTCGATATCTCGCATGGATTTAATCTGTTGAACATTAATCGTAGCTGGAAATATCAAGGGTACTTTTTCAGAGCAGGAGGAGGAGTGGTGCTGGCTCATCCTGAAAGTACGATAAGAGAAAAAAGGCTTGATGAACATGAAGGAATTTTTAATACGGGATATTATATTAGCGGGCCCAGCATTAATCTGGGAATTAGCAAACACTTCTATTTTTCAAAGAAATTTTTTCTTTCTGCCGAAATTAAAACTTCTGTTTCCTATGCTAATGTCCCTATAAATGACGGAAACGCAGATGTCTATAATACTGCAATTCACGTTATTTTGGGATTGGGCTACACTTTTATTGATAAAGAAAAATAGTTGAGAAATTAGCGCGGGGGGGGCTGATTTATTTATTCATAATTATTTCATACATTAAAGCCTGAGTTTCTTTTTTACTTCCTCAAGAGAGATGCCTTCTCCTCTATTTTTTTGTTTTAGTGATTTTCTTAATTCTTCCTCTATTTCAGGTCGTAATTCAAGCCCATTATCAGGGTCAATGATTTCATAGATTGCCTCTTTGATAAAGCTTTTTAGCTCTCCTACTGTTATATCGCTTAATTTCTTATCTGTAGTAACTGTTGACATTTTTATTTATTAATAATAACTTATTTAAATATGTAAAGGTATGAAGAAAAACCATAACAAAAAAATCTTTTTTCTATTTTATGTGTTATAGGTATTTTCAGGGTTTGGTGATCTGAAGTTATTACTCCTAAGAGTACATTTGCCTGCTGCCTGCTGCTACTTTCTACAAATTGCCTGCTGCCAACTGATTTCACGGCCATCCCAGCTTTTTCTTCAACTCATCTTTGGCTTTCTGCTCCAGCTCTTTCTTTTTCTTTTCAGTTGCTGCTTTGGCTTTTTGTTCCGCTTCTCTTTTCTTCTTCTCGGCTGCTTTCCTTAATCTTTCGGCTTCTGCTTTTGCTTTTAGTTCGGCTTCTTTCCTTTTCTTTTCAAGTTCTTCTTTGGCTTTTTGTTCAGCTTGCTGTTTTACCTTATCTACTTCTTGCTTAACGGTTTCTTTAACAACCTCTTTTACCTGATCCTTAGCGCTGCTTCCGGCAATTTTTATTTTGGGGTCATTATGAGTTCCGCTAACATTCAGGTCAAATTTCACCCTGTCAGAGCTGCTGATATTTTTTCCGGTAATAGACGCGAGACTGGTGTTCAGCGCTTTGCTTACAGCACCGCCCGGCACATCCATTTTCAGGAGGTAATCAATGCTGCCGTCAATGCCGTTGCTGCCCGCAATATTCATCTTATTGTTGCCTGATATAACATCAAAAGGTTTAAAGAAAATCCTACCGTCTTTGATTTCGGCTTCCATCAATACATCCTTTAATTTCATTTCTTTTGTACCACTTAATTTGGTCACTTCATTCATTTTGTCCAGGAGTTTCAAGCCCTTTAATGTGGCTTTTGATACATTGATAAGACCTCCCCCGGTAAGGTTATTATAAAGAGGCATCATATCCTGGGCTAACTCCCCGTTTACTTTGAATTTTGTAGAAAAATAACCGTCAATGGTTTTGGCAATAGGGGCTAGAGCACGCACCGTGCTAAATGTATTATAAGCATCTTTAATGGCCATCTCGCTGATATCAAGGTCAAGATCATAGCGGGGGTGGTTGATATCCCTGGAATCATAGGTCGCGTTGGTTGTAAAAGTTCCTCCCAAAGTTTCAAATGTTACACCAATAAGCTTCAGCATTTGGTCCCTGATAAGCACTGTGCCTCTAAAGTTTTTCAGGGTCATATTATCATAGAGTACCTCGTTGATGGCAGATTGAAGTGTAAAATCAATATCTGCCGGAATCTCTACAACGGTCAAGGGTTCTTCACCTTCACCTTCACCGCTACTACTGTTACTGCTACTACCACTACTACTTTCTTCCGTCATCCACTCGTTCACATCAAATTTGTTTGAGTTGAAGATCATATCACCCCTGATCGTCTGATTTTCAGCAAACATCCAGGCGATATAATTAAAAAAATTTCCGGTGATGTGAATATCGCTTTTACCCACCCAGCCGTCAAAATTATTGATCGTGACCTTTTTAGGATCAAACTCGATTTTGGAATTGGTAATTTTTAAACCCTGGGGCAGGTCAGCGCTCACAAAATTGATGTCATTGATGACGATTGACCCGCTCGAGGATAGCTTATCATACCGCCCGGCTTCTATATATGACATTCTGCCTCTTGTATAAACGTCTGCCAGGATCTTGCCTGAAAGGGTCATATCTTCAAGCGGGAATATCTTTGTAATTTTAGCAAGATCAATACTTCCCTGAATATCTACATCGTAAGCCGGATCATCCAGGTTTTTCAGAGACATGCGTGCTTGCATCGGTTCTCCATCTATTTCCATCATAAAATCTTCAACCAATATTTTTGTATCGGACAGCTTTCCGGTTGGATTGTTTACGAAAGCATTAAAGTTTAATTTTTCTAATGCAGACGGGAAATCAGCGGTTTTAACATAGCCGTTTTTCAGGTTCATAGCAGCAGTCACAGCAGGCATTTGTGTTTCGCTGTATATTCCTTTTGCTTTAACATCCAGGCTAAACAATCCTTTCAATGCAAGCCCTTCCATGGGTATCATTTTAGTAAGCTCGGCAAGGTTTATTTTTGCCAGTACATCAGCATCAATTTTATAATCGGCAAGCCCCTCTACCAAAACCCTTGCGTCAACAGGATTATTACCCATATCCATATGAAATTTCTTGATATTGATAACCGTATTATCAAGTATGCCGTCCTTGTTATCAACATACAAATCCAGTGTAATGTTGTTGATGGCTGTGGGCAAATCAGGGTATTGTAACATACCATCGTTGACTATTAATTTAAGCCCAAAAGCAGGCAGAGAATTTTCATTATAGGTTCCTTTTGCAAATCCGTTGAAAGCCAGGCTTCCACTTGTTTTCAGATCCTCAAAACCTTCTAAAAAAACTCCCGGAACTAAAGAAAGAATATTTTTGAACCGGGTTTCTTTTGTTTTAAAGGTGATATCCATATTGATGTCTTTTTCGTTCATCGTGAGAAAACCATCAAATCCAAAAGAGAAGTCATTGATCTTTATCTTGTTTTCTTTGAAAATATATTTTGAATTTGGCATGTCCATATTGATTATAAAATCAATGTCTAATGTATTTTTATTAAAGTATTTGACCCCGTTAAGCTCAAGTGTCAATGCATCAATTTTAGTATTTGTGACCAGGTCTAAAATATCCTGTGTGAAGTCCCCGCTGCCTGTATGATTTAGGTTGACTATTTCTGCGTACATCGGAGCAGTGCGGTCGTCAAAGACGATATATCCGTCTTTGATCTCCCATTTTTTTATTTTTATGGAAAAATCGGAAGGTTCCTCTCCCTCCTTCTCCTCTAGTTCTTCTTCTCCTGCAATGAATATATCCCAACTAGCTGTGCTATCTTCCAGCACGGTCGCAAATATTCTTGGGTTTATAAGATAAATCCCATTAATTTTAATTTGGTCTCCGGAAATTACACTCATCAGATCTACTACAACCCGGAAAGATTTGATTGAAGTGAGGGTATCTCCCTCAAAGGTATCTTTACCTATGATCCCGAAATCGCCTAATTTTAGGGTCAAGTTAGGGAAATTAGTTAGCAGTGAGATACCAAACTTATCAGCATCAAAATACACCTGTGCATTGATAGATTTTGCTAATTCTTCATCAATTTTGGCTTTTATTTCGTCTTTATAAATGATTGGAATTGTAACGACCAGGGCAAACAACACTACAATTACCCCGAGTAAAATTAAAAGTATCTTTTTCATAGTATAAAAGTTTTTAAAGATTAGATTCAAGTTATAAAATCAATTTGATCATCAAATGCAAATTTACAATATTTTTTTTATTAATTTTAATGCCTTATAAAATTTTTTAAAATGGGAAAAATAATCATTAGCGGAGGCGGCACCGGAGGTCATGTTTATCCTGCTATTGCGATCGCAGATGGACTTAAATATTTTGACAAAACAGTAGAAATACTATTTGTTGGAGGAAAGGGAAAAATGGAAATGGAAAAAGTACCTGCAGCAGGCTATAATATAACGGGATTATGGATAAGTGGGTTACAACGAAGATTAACTATAAAGAATCTTTCATTTCCATTTAAGCTGCTTCATAGTTTGATAAAATCCAGGAAGATATTAAAGCATTTCAAACCGGATGTAGTGGTTGGTGTAGGAGGCTATGCAAGCGGCCCTATACTGTACATGGCCGCAAAGCTTCATATACCCATATTAATACTTGAACAAAATTCCTATGCAGGGTTAACAAACAAATTGTTAGCTAAAAAAGCAGACAGGATTTGCGTGGCTTATGAAGGTATGGAAAAGTTTTTTCTAAAAGAGAAGATATTGATAACCGGTAACCCTGTAAGAAAAGATATTATGAATGTACATCTGAAAAGGGCTGAGGCTTTAAAATATTTTGATCTTTCTGAAAATAAAAAAACCATATTAGTGACCGGGGGAAGCTTAGGTGCACGTACTATAAATGAAAGTATAGCGCTTAATCTTGCTGATATTGTTAATTCAGGCTTCCAGCTTATCTGGCAAGCAGGACGGAAGTACAAAAGATGGAAGATGTCACCCCTAACGGGTGACCACCTCAAAGGGTGGGAAGATGGAAGATGCCTGCCTGCCGATCCCGAGTTACTCGGGACGGGAGCTTCAGTGCAGGCAGGGGAGATGGAAGGTATTCGAATATTAGAATTTATTGACAGGATGGATCTGGCATACGCAGCATCAGACATCGTGATCTCAAGAGCAGGCGCGATCGCATTATCGGAATTATGCCTGGCAAAAAAACCTGCCATTTTAGTTCCATCGCCCAATGTTGCCGAAGACCACCAAACCAAAAATGCCCTGGCTTTGGTAAATAAAAATGCCGCAGTGTTGATAAAAGATGAAGAAGCAAGAGAAAAATTGGTTGATACAGCTTTAGCGTTGCTGAATGATGAAGAGAGAAAAAACATACTGAAAGAAAATATTGGAAAGCTGGCTAAACCGGGAGCGACAGAGGTGATTGCTAAGGAAATTTTGGGGTTGGTTGGGTGAAATCGCATAAGAGTGTGAAATGACTGTAATTAGTGTCTGTCTATAATGTCAAAAATATTCGTTAATGAAAATCCAAAGTTTCAACATTAAGTTGGCAGTCGGC
>VRUD01000109.1 GCA_019456305.1 Cytophagales bacterium
TCTACGTACCGGCCTTCTAAAATAAGCTGCCCGCTTTTGTTGTAAGATCTGAAGTCGCCATTTTTTTCGCCACCCGTGAGTGTATGTTCTGCTTCTAATTGACCGTTATCATAATAGACGCGGGAAAAACCATTTATTATTCCATCTTTATAGCTTGCTTCGGTTTTTAAAGTACCTTTTTCATAATAAGACCGTGAAATTCCGTTTTGTATATTATTCAAATAATTGATTTCTTCTTTCAGCTTTCCATCCTCATAATATGATTTTACCAATCCTTCAGGGTTGCCGTTTTTGAAAATAGCTACCTGCTTTAATTTACCATTTCCGTAATAAACTTTAACAGTATCCTTTAAAGTATCATTTACATAATGTCCCTCCTGTATAATTGTTCCATTTTTATTGAAAACTTTTACCGGGCCGTTTTTCAGGTCGTCATTGTACCAGGTTTCAGTTCTACCTGTTTCATTAAATTCAATAAACAGGCTGTCTTTTAACCCTTTTTTAAAATAACCGGTAACAGCAATTTTGTGGTCAGGGAAATATTTTTTATATGAACCGTGTATAAAATTGCTGTCATTTTCCAAGATGTAATATTCTTCCTTTAATTGAGTTTGAAGAGAGTCGTGCCAGGTTTGGATTTTAGTTTGGGCATGAGATTGAATTATTTGTAAGTTTGTAATTAATAAGAGGATAAGAATGGTTAAATAGTTGTATGGTAGCATGGTAGCATGGTTGCCTGGATGCATGGTTGCATGATTGCATACAATATACTTAATCATTATAAATATATTTCTACATCTTTTAGCCGTGATGTATAAAAACGATACATTTCATCTAAATAGTCATTAATATTATCTAAAAACTTTTGACGGGCTAAATATCGTCCTAAAACAAGATCAAAATGGTTTATCATAATGATTTTAATAATTTTATAAGTTCTTCAAGAAATTTGAACATTTTTTCAACCTGCTCCGGAAATAAATATTGTGGAAAATATCTGGTTCTGATATAGGCATCATCTACCTCTTTAATAATTATTTTATTTGTTTCACGATAAAATACAAACATTTAAAATAATTTATACATAACGACATAAATTTTGCAGTATTGGTTAATATTGGTTACCCCTTTGTCCAACCTTGCAAAGATAGCAAGTAATTATGAACTTTCAAATTACAGTTACCCCCGCATGTTTTTTTAGCTTGTGTTAGTTGCTTTTAAATTTTTGTTTTCAGGTGGGATTATTCTTTTGGGGTGGTGTAGGCATACTCTTTTGGCATTTTTGGCTTGAGGCTTTGATATTAAGCGAATGCCAAATGTGTATGACTATGAAGGGTTGGCTTGTATTTACAGTCAGTTATTATTTTCTGATACCAGAATAAAAATTATTAATAAAAGTTTGTTTATTAATTTTGTTCTTCATTTCTTTGTATCTTTAATAAATTTCAAGAAAGATTTTCTTCTGATGATCCAAATTAATTCTCAAGTACAAATAAATTCTGATAATTCACTTAACAGAAAGAATACAGAACTTTATCAGAACTATCCTAACCCGTTTGGGGATAATACCAATTTCAGCTATGCTATAGAACAAGCAGGGCAGGTAGAGTTAGTTATCCATTCTTATTTTGGACGATACATCACCACTTTAGTTACTGAACATCAAGATAAGGGCAGTTATTCCATTGAATGGAATACTACTGACATCCCCCCCGGTTTATATTTCTATACTTTAAGAGTTGATGGAATGGAGTGGGTGAAGAAGGCAATTCGTATAAAATAATCTGTTCATTTAAAAACAATAAAAGTTCGAAAGGGCTTTTATTGTTTTCTCCTATGCTACTTTTTTATATCACATAAGAACATGAAAAATAATAAAATAATCAAAAGATTAAGTACAATATTTGCAATATCCACACTAAGTATTAATATTGCTTTTGCTCAATGCTTTATAAATAACATCACAAGTACTAATACCTGTTTTGGGCTTTGTGATGGAACAATTGAAGTTGTTGCTTCAGGAGGGTCGGGTATATATATGTATAGCATTGATGCTGGAGCTACATTTGAAGCATGTAGTTTATTTACTGGTTTATGTTCCGGTACTTATAGTATTGTATTAGATGATTTGAACGGGTGTCAGGACTCACTTAATGTTACAATTACCGGGTGGACTGCTTTGGTTGTTTCAATAGTCTCACTTGACGCTTCGTGTAATGGAGCTTGTGATGGTGCTCTTACAGCAGCAGCAGGTGGTGGCTTTCCGCCCTATTCGTTTCAGTGGAATACGGATCCTGTGCAAACAACTTCAACTGCTACAGGATTATGTGCTGGAACTTATACTGTTACTGTAACTGATCTGAATGGCTGCCAAGCACAGGCTTCCAGCACTATTTCAGAACCCACTCCTCCTATAATTGACAGCGCATCCAGCACAAATGCTACATGTGGATTATGTGATGGTACTGCTACTGTTTTTGCAAGCGGTGGAATACCTCCTTATACCTACTCATGGCAAGATGGGCAAACAACTCAAACAGCTTCCGGATTATGCGCGGGAGCTCCTTTAGTTGTCGTTACCGATGCTAACGGATGTTCAGATTATACTATAGTTCCCGTAAATGAAAATGGCGAGATTATTATAACAAGTTCTACAGATGCATTGTGCAACAATGGATGTGATGGCACAGCTACAGTAAGTTTTACCTGTAGTGATCCTCCATGCGCAATCCTATGGTTTGAAGACTGGTTTTTTAATGGGCAAACAGATACTACTGCAACTGGCTTATGCGCTGGTAATTATAGTGTTAATGTAATCAATTTTTCAGGATGTAATACCTTTGAACAAGTAACAATAAATGAGCCACCAACTCAACTTATTGCTACTATTACAGGAACAAATACAAGCTGTGTTGGAATATGTGACGGCAGCGCTACCGTAACACTTTCGGGCGGTGTCTCACCTTATACATATTTGTGGTCCCCAAGCGGGCAAACAGATACTACTGCAACCGGCTTATGTGCAGGAATACATACTGTAATTGTTACAGATTCCCTTGGTTGTAGCGATACTATGGATGTAATTGTTGGTTCACCGGATACTATTGTATTTAACACTTCGATAATTTATCCTACATGCGGTTTTTGTGATGGACAGGCAATTTCCTGTATTACAGGTGGAACACCGCCTTACACTTATAGCTGGACAACAGGTTCAACAACTTTTTATGAGGATAGCTTATGTGAAGGGACTTATGGTTTAACCGTAACTGACACCAATAATTGTATTGCGTTTGAAAGTGTAACAACGCTACAAATAAGCGTCTCAATATCAGATACTATTTGTGATAATGATAGTATATTATTAGGTGGGGCATATCAGAATACACCGGGAATCTATTATGATACCCTTACAGCAATGAATGGTTGCGACAGTGTAGTTGCTACTACTTTAACGGTATATCCAACTTATGATACAACAGTTTCAGCAGTGATTTGTGAAGGTGATAGCGTACTGTTGCCAGGTGGAGCTTTTGCAGATACTCAGGGAACATATTATGATACTTTATCTACTTCAGATGGTTGCGACAGTGTAATTGCAACTTCCTTAACAGTTAATCTTAATCCAACAGTTGTTATTATTGGAGATACTATTGCTTGCGATAACACCTTATTGGATGAAGGAGTGGGAATACCCGGAGATACTTATTTATGGTCAACCAATGACACGACACAAACCATTGTTGTTAATACAACCGGAATGTATTGGTTAATAGTAACCGATTTAAATGGCTGTCAAGGCTCGGATTCAATTAATGTAATAGTAAATCCAACGTATTTTACTCCTTTGTCAGATACAATATGTGATGGTGATAGCTTGTTGTTAGGCGGAACATATCAAACAACTCCGGGAACGTATTATGATACTTTACCTACTGTAAATAGCTGCGATAGCGTAATTGCAACTACCTTAACAGTTAATCCGCTCCCTGTTATTACCGTAGCACCATCACTGGCTTTTGTTTGTAATTTTGGAGATACCGTAATGTTGGTTTCAAGCGGTGCAGATAGTTATACATGGTCGCCTGCAACAGACTTAAATACTACAACAGGAGATACAGTTTTGGCTTTTCCTTCAACAGATACTACTTATACCGTAACAGGAACAAGTGCATCAGGATGCGTAGATTCAACAACCGTTTCGGTTCAATTAAGCAGTGCTATTCCTGTTGCAATTTTTACTGCAAACACTACAAATTTTTGTGAAGGAAATACTATCACATTTAACAACACATCTACTGATGCAACCGGGTTTAGCTGGTCGTTTCCCAGTGGAACTACAGCGGATACTACGGTGCAAAACCCAATTGTTACTTACAATTCGGCTGGTGTTTTTGATGTTACACTAACAGCGATAGGTTGTTCAACAGATAGTACAATAACTATGGCGGGGTATATTACCGTTAATCAAATTTATACTACTTCTTTATCTGATACAATATGTGATGGTGATAGCTTGTTGTTAGGCGGAGCATATCAAACAACTCCGGGAACGTATTATGATACTTTATCCACTGTAAATGGTTGTGATAGTGTACTTGCAACTACATTAACAGTTAATCCAACGTATAATGTTTCTTCATCAGATACTATATGTGATGGTGATAGCTTATTTATTGGCGGTGCATGGCAAACAACCCCGGGAATTTATTATGATACCAGTACAGTGAATGGTTGTGATAGCATACTTGCAACTACTTTAACAGTTAATCTTACATATTTTACTCCATTGTCAGATACTATATGTAATGGTGATAGCTCATTGATTGGCGGTGCATGGCAAACAGCGCAGGGAACGTATTATGATACTTTACCTACTGTTAATGGTTGTGATAGCGTACTTGCAACTACATTAACAGTTAATCTAACTTATAATGTTTCTTCATCAGATACTATATGCGATGGTGATAGCTTATATATTGGCGGTGCATGGCAAACAGCGCAGGGAACCTATTATGATACTTCAGCTACTGTAAATGGTTGTGATAGCGTAATTGCAACTACATTAACAGTTAATCCAACGTATAATGTTTCTTCATCGGATACTATATGTGCTGGTGATAGTGTATTTATTGGCGGTGCATGGCAAACAACCCCGGGAATTTATTACGATACCAGTACGGTGAATGGCTGTGATAGTATTATTATAACTACCTTAACGGTAAACCAAAATGATACTATTACAGCAGCAAAGAGTATATGCTTTGGTGATAGCATATTTTTAGGGGGCGCTTATCAGACAAATGCAGGTATTTATTACGATACCTATCCGTCAGGTCAAGGTTGCGATAGTGTAGTTATTACAACCTTATCAGTAAACCCATTGCCTCCACCGCCTACAGTAACTATAAATGGCAATCAGTTGGCATCAAGCCCCGCCAACGCTTATCAATGGTATTATTATGATACCCTAATTGTAGGTGCAATATCACAGTTCTATACTGCCACACAAACAGGTTTTTATTCTGTGATGATTGCAGATATTAATGGCTGCTGGTCTGTATCTAACCCGTATTTTGTAACAGTTACATCAATCAATGAGATTGAATTTTTAAATAATTTGAACATATATCCTAACCCAAATACAGGCGAATTAATGATAGAAATGCTTGTCCTGAACGAAGTGAAGGAACTCCAAATTAAATTATTGAATTTAAAGGGTCAAGAGATATACAAAGAAAAACTATATCAGTATTCAGGTTTTTTACAAAAGAAGATTGATTTAATCCTATATCCAAAAGGGGTTTATATCCTGCAAGTGATTACAAATAATGTCGTTGTAAATAAAAAAGTAGTTTTTGAATAGCAACTTTTTCTTTCTCTGTTATTTTCATTGTAAATTCTACGATAGTTTCTATATAAGGAAAAAAACAATGTGCTACAAGGGTAGGCGTGGGGATGGGAAAACAAAAATTTAATTGCAACTAACATATCAATAAATTTATGTGCGGGGTAACCATTTATTAACTGTTTTTAACCTGTTCGTAATTATGCTGTATTAATTAAGTCGTTATGTATAGTTTGCGTGGTTTAAATCTTCTCAATCACAATAGCCGAAGCCCCGCCACCTCCGTTACAAATACCGGTAACGCCAATTTTTCCTCCATTTTTTGCCAATACATTGGTAAGAGTGGTCACTATTCTTGCACCTGAACAACCAAGCGGATGTCCCAAAGAAACTGCTCCTCCAAAAACATTCACCTTTGCAGGATCAAGGTTGAGTTTTTGATTGTTTGCTATCGAAACTACTGCAAAAGCTTCATTGATCTCATAATAATCTACTTCTGCTTGATCTAATCCTGCATTTTTCAGAGCCTTAGGTATAGCTAATGATGGAGTAGTGGTAAACCATTCAGGCGCCTGTGCAGCATCAGCAAAACCAAGTATTTTAGCGATAGGTAACACACCCAACGATTCAGCTTTTTCTTTGCTCATCAATACCAGGGCAGAAGCTCCGTCATTGATTGTAGAAGCATTGGCAGCAGTAACCGTTCCTTCTTTGTCAAAAACCGGTCTTAAGTCGGATATTTTTTCAAAATTTACTTTTTTGAATTCCTCGTCTTCCGATACAATGATCGGATCTTTTTTCTTTTGCGGTATTTCAACCGGAATAATTTCATTTTTAAAATCACCGTTTTTTGTAGCGGCAGCAGACTTTTTGTAAGATTCTATGGCAAACTCATCCTGCATACCACGGGTAATATTCATTTGTTTTGCCGTATTTTCGGCTGCAATGCCCATGTGGTAATTGTTGTAAACATCCCACAATCCGTCCTTTATCAATCCATCAACAAATTGGCCGTGACCCAACTTATACCCGTAACGTGCTTTTTCTACATAATAAGGGACGTTTGACATGCTTTCCATGCCACCTGCAACCACCACATCATTAAATCCTAACATGATGCTTTGTGCACCCAACATGATCGCTTTGGAACCTGACGCACATACTTTATTTACCGTAGTACAGGGTACAGTATTGCTAATACCCGCAAATATGACTGCCTGACGGGCAGGCGCCTGCCCTAAGCCGGCAGATAAAACGTTGCCGAAGTATACTTCCTGTACTTCAGCAGCATCTATACTAACTTTTTCCAGGGCTCCTTTAATAGCAACAGAACCTAATTGTACAGCAGTGAGGCTGGATAAACTCCCCCCAAAGCTGCCTATCGGGGTTCTGACGGCTGAGATGATAAAGACTTCTTTCATTGAAAGCATAGCGGGCATACGTCCAACCGTATGGTCGTAAGATGCACTGCATATTTTATTGGTTGATTTGTTTCGTAAAAATATTAAAAATAAAATTAAATAGCTACTTTTGATAGATAAAAAACTAAATAATTGTTTAAAGCAAGTTTAAATTGTAAATTAAGTTAGTTACAAACAATGAAACATATTACCATACTACTATTGATCTTACTATCATCATTTGCGCAAAGTGCAAAACGAATAGAACAATGTACAGGGTGTAGAGACGAGACATGCCTCGTCTCTACAAAATACGACCATACGGCTGAGCGTATGCCCTCTATGCGCTATGGAAATACCATTGCTGATACAACTTTAGCCAACTTATATTTTTCCAAAGCTGAATCCTTCACTGAAGCTGCCCGGTACGATAGCGCCATTTATTATTATAATATAGCAAGTGAGATATACCTGACTGCTGTACAGGAGGTAAGCAAAAAAGCCCCAAATAATACGCTCATCTGGAAAAAACACTTCTTCTGCCAGGTAAGGATTGCACAGAATTATTACCTGAAAGTACAATACAACAAAGCCATCCTAACACTACAAAAAGTTATTAATACCAGTATTACGCTGTTTGGCAGTGATGATAATAATGTCGTCAATGCATACAATGGATTAGGTATTATTTATTGGCGGATGGGTAAATACAATGAAGCTCTTTCCTATTTTAAGAAGGCATTAAAAATTGCAATTGCGCTGAATGGAAACGAACATATTGCTGTTGCTACAGCTTATAATAACATTGGAGGTATTTATCACGAAAAAGGGGACTATTACTATGCGCTTGGATATTATCAACAATCATTAAAGATCGCGATCAAGGTATATGGTAAAGAGCATCTTGTTATTGCTGTAGGCTATAATAATATTGGACTTATTTACTCCAAGATAGGCGGTTCAGGAGAAAATCGTGACAAATATGACCTGGCTATGGAATATTTAAAGAAGGCATTAAAGATAAGGCTTATGAAGCTTGGTAAAGAGCATCCTCTCGTTGCCAGCAGCTATAATAACATTGCAAGTATTTATTATGACCAGGGCGAATACAGCAAAGCAATGGAATATGACAGCCTTGCCTTATCCATTAGGGTAAAGACCCTGGTTGCTATGCATCCGGAGGTAGCAACAAGCTATACAAACATAGGGGATGTATTCAGAGTTTTAGAAGAATATAACAGTGCGCTTGAATGTCAGTATAAAGCGTTGAAAATTTACAGGGATGTTTTTGGAGGTTATCATCCGGATGTTGGGATGGTTTATCGCAAAATAGCAGTCATTTATACAGCCCAGTCAAAATACGATACAGCATTGTTTTATTTCCAGCAGGCGCTTGGAGCGCTGGTCAAAGAAGTGAAAACAAACTCAATTTATATTAATCCGGAACTAATAGAGGTCCGGATCCCGGGTCAGGCTCCGAAATATAAAGGGGTGAATAGCAACATGGGGTTGTTGTATGTATTGGAATATAGGGCGGAGGCGTTTTACAATAAATGGAAATTGTCACTCCTAACGGGTGACCACCCGAAAGGGTGGGAAAAGGAGAAAGTAAAAAGTAAAAAGTAAAAATATGGAGGCAGTTTTTTCCATTTTAAATAGTAATTGAATTTAGATTTTTCATATTCGTTTTAAATTTATTCGTGTAGTTTAATACTAATAGCTCCGGTAATTATACCGGCAATTATAATCATTAAACCGCCAATAAATACTGCCCGGGGTCAATATTTTTACTTTTTACTTTTTACTTTTTACTTTTTACTTTATCCATGCATTTCTTCCCTGCCAAACTTTTTTAAAAACCTGATGTGGGAGCGGATAGCTCCGAAGAAGGTGGGATTTTCAAAATAAGGTACGTTATATTCATGGGCGGTTTTTTGGACAATCTCTGAAATAGGCCTATAGTGTATATGACAGATTTGCGGAAAAAGGTGATGCTCGATCTGAAAATTCAATCCACCGGTAAAAAAGCTTACAAAAGCGTTATTACGGGCAAAGTCCACAGTGGTATAAAGCTGATGTACTGCCCATGAATTTTTTATCTTACCATCTATATCGGGGCTTGGAAAATGCGATTTTTCTACTATATGTGCCAGCATGAACATGACAGCAAGCGTCAATCCCTCAAAGAAATGCAGCACCAAAAATCCGAGTACAACCTGCCACCAAGACAGGTCTATCATTATTATCGGTATTACCAGAAAAATTGTATAGTATAGCGCTTTGTAAAAAAATAAATTGAAATACTCTATTTTAGGATGGCGTTTGTTATTATAATTGCCGATATCTTTTTGAAAAAATTTCTTATAATCTTTAATAAACACCCATAATAGTGTGGTCAATGTATATAATGAAAATGCATACCAGTGCTGATGACGGTGTATTTTTCTTAACTTTTGGCTTGGGGAAATTCTTAATATAGCTGATTGTTCAATATCTTCGTCATGACCCTCAATATTGGGATAGGTATGATGCGCAATGTTATGTGTAATACTCCATACGTAGGGATTGGCTCCTAAAAAATGAAAAGTGTACCAAAATATATTATTTACGTTTTTATTAGATGAAAAAGCACCATGGATCGCATCATGGCAAACATTCACAGCCGAAAAGGCAGTAAATAAGCCAATAATGATCCATAACGAAAAGATCACCGGTAAGTTAAATTGACCAAAGATGAGCAAAAAGTATGCTGCAATCAGTATTCCTAAATAAAAAATGGCTTTAAATATCATAAAACCATTGGCATGCCTTGATTTCCTGTTGGCAGCAAAATAATCGTCAACGCGTTTTTTTAATGTCGAGAAAAAGTTCGATTTATCAACATTAACAAATTTTATTTTATCAGCCATAATTTTTAATCTATTTATGAAATAATGTTCTTTTGCTGGCAAAGATAAAACTATTTATTTAAAATAATTAAAAAAAGATGGAAATAAATATTTTTTATTGTATCTTTGCCTCGTTAGAAATTAAAGCGCATGGCGCAGAGCGCATGACGTTCTGAGTAACTCGGGACTCTATGCGCTATGCGCTCTGCGCCTTCACTCATGGAAATAGCACTATTTTTAATACTTCATTGGTATTTATCTTTGTTTTTTCAAACCTTGTTTCATCACAGGTATGCAGCACATAAAATGTTTACCATGTCTAAGTTCTGGGAGAAAGTATTTTATATATTATCCTGGATCTTTCAAGGTTCGTCTTATTTAAGTCCGAATACTTACGGTATTTTGCATCGTATGCATCATGCTTATGCCGATACTGAGAAAGACCCGCATTCACCCTCTTACTCTTCAAATATTTTTCAGATGATGTGGAAAACAAAAATCATATATTCTAATTTATTTTATGGCAGAGTAAAAGCGGAGGATCGTTTCACAAAGGATTTACCTGAGTGGTGGTCTTTTGAAAAAATTGCCGATGCATTGCCAATCAGGGTTGCCTGGGGCACATTGTATGTATTATTTTATATTTATTTCATTACTGCTTACGGGATAAATACATATTGGTGGATGTTTTTATTGCTTCCAATTCATTTTGTGATTAGCCCTTTACATGGTGCAGTTATCAATTGGTTTGCCCACGTGATCGGTTATAGAAATTTCAATTTAGCAGACACCTCAAAAAATATATTACCTTTTGATTTCCTGATGTTAGGCGAGGGATACCACAATAATCATCACAAACACAGTGGTAGGGCAAATTTTGGAGTAAGATGGTTTGAGTTTGATCCTGTTTATATGTTTATTAAATTATTTAATTTTTTAGGGATCATTAGGTTACGGATAGCAAATGTTGTAAAAACGGGGCATGTCTCGACTCTACAACAAAACCGTAAAATTTCTTTGCCTGCTATTGCTCTAAAAAACGGCACTCCTTTATCAGAAATTATAGCATGTAATCTGGAAGTATTTACCCAGGTACAAAGAAAGCTTCACCGAAAACTTTCAGAAAAAGTACTCACTGCTTTTCAGGAAGTTAAAGAATTAGGTAATGGTTATGCATTCCGTTTTTCAGATGATGCTTTACTATTACAAAAGATTAATGAATGGATAACATTAGAACAGCTTTGTTGTCCTTTTCTTAA
>VRUD01000110.1 GCA_019456305.1 Cytophagales bacterium
CAATCTCAAGGCTGAATAACCCGAACTGGTTTGTAGTATCTGCATGTGTCTCGCTGTAAACTACTGTACCTGCAGGGATTGTTTGAAGAATACTAATCTTCAATCCAATCTTTTGATTGGGTAGTACGTTACCCGTATTATCTCTCGCTATTGCCTGATATTTGAAGGCTTGGGGAGATTGGGCGAACGTTCCTAACGCTCCGAGCGTTAGGAACGCTGCCACTGTGAATGTTAAAGTTAATTTTTTCATGGTTTTACAGTTTTATTGTCCCCCCGAGTACTCGGGGGGACAGGGTTAATTTAATTTACTTTTTGAATTTTATATGAATTGATTAGTTTGCCTTTTTCTGTTGTTATTTTTAAAAAGTAACTGCCTGTGGCATATTCTCTCATATTGAGTTGATAGGTAATAACAGTACCTGCAATTTTTTCATTTGTTAATATTTTTCCGGTTATATCCGTTAATTCAATTTTCAGGTTTGAATTATCAACGTCACCGTTAATGTTAATCTGTAAGGTATTGCTAATCGGATTAGGAAAAACTGAGATATTGAAACCCAAATCAGGATTTTCTTTTATGCTTGTTATATCATAGTTTGTCTGATGAAAACCCTGTGTGATGATGTTATTGGTGTTTGAAACTGTTTCAATTACCGGCTCGCCAATTGTCCAGCTTAATTGGGCATTGGTTCCTGTGTAATGGTCGCCTGAAGTGGCATAAACTTCCGGTGAAACGGATTGGCTTATACCTGTAAAACAGAATAATATGCCTGATAGAATTAATAATATTTTTCTCATGGTCTTATATTTTTGAGGTTGAATTCAGCAAGATATAAAGTGCAAAGATACAAAATTATATGTAATGCAAGTTATTGAATTGATTTTAATTATCTGTCAAAGAACTACGAAATTTTCTGTTGAAACAAAAGTGTCAAATTGTTACTCCTTGTTAAAATAAATTATTGATTTCTGAGTTAAGTCTCTTATTATTATCCTCCCGGTTTTGATATATTTCATCAATCAATTCATCCCAAATTAAATCATTATACTGTTCTTTTTCATCATCAATATCAATTTGTTTTTGAGGAACATATATACGAAATGTATGAATTATTTCATATAAATTTTTAAGATAATTCACCGGTATATTATCTAATTCTATGAGTATATTTTTTAATAACGTTTTTTTCTCCATAGTTTTAAATTTTTAAAAGATTTATCTTGTGGCATTTTCCTGTTAATTCATTTTCAACCAGAAGCATTCCGGCATCTAATTTTAATTGTTTATTCGCATTTAATAATTCAATTCCAAATATTTTTCCATCTGCAGATATATCTACAACAACATCATCACTTAAAGGATGGCTTACTACAGTTGTTTCAGATTTTTGTAACTGAATATAGGCAATATTGCGTTTTGGATTGTATGAAATTTTCATAACTATTGGGTTTAATAAAATTTTGTAATAGATGAATTATAAATCCCGCGAATTATAGAAAGATAGTCATGTGTTATCATTTTTACATTCTTTAGATCATTTGCTTGATGCTTACTTACTGCCGACTGCC
The DNA here is from genome assembly GCA_019456305.1 of Cytophagales bacterium. Classification (NCBI taxonomy): domain Bacteria; kingdom Pseudomonadati; phylum Bacteroidota; class Cytophagia; order Cytophagales; species Cytophagales bacterium. The sequence goes on from VRUD01000110.1 coordinate 1,570, forward strand.
AACTGGCGACTGCCGACTGGCGACTGCCAACTGCCAACTGCCGACTACCGACTGCCGACTGCCAACTGCCGACTGCCAACTGCCGACTGCCGACTGCCGACTGCCGACTTAGACAGCCCCTCAATCCTTATACGGATCATACACCCCCAACCCCGCCATCGCCACGCCTATCGGCTTTAATTTGTGCAGGATTTTTATGGTATCTTTATGGTATTCCAATACCTGGTCAAGGGATTTATAAACTTCCGGGGCTTCGTCTGGGCCGCTGCCCCTGAGTTCAATGCCCTTGCGTTTCATCCTTTTTAATACAGCAGGAAAATTAACCAACCCTTTTGAAACGATCATTGGTCTTTTAATTCCGTCTTTGCCCCTTACCCATTTGGTTTTTCCTGCAGCCTTTCTTCTTGACATCACGCGCCCTGCTCCATGTACCGTTGAATACAATGACTCCTTTGACCTGGCGCTGTCAACACCCTCTAATATCACCGAAATATCTTCCATCGTTGAACCGACAAACCCTTTTTGTTCAGGGTAGGCAGGGGTACATCCCTTTCTTATGATCCAGTATTTTTTTTCAAAATGCTCCTCCCGCCAGGCAAAGTTATGGTGATTGTGCACCTCATAAAGCGACTTCGCCCGCAGTATTTCCAGCACTTTTTTTACTACCACATCCCGCCCTGCATAAGCATAGTCGCCAGCCAGGTGCATAGCTTCAATATAGTCTTGTCCCATAGGATTCCTGACGTCAATTAAAACAGGCGGGCTGTCCATGCCTACATCTTTTACTCTATCTCCAAACTCCTTGCCTTGGGCAAGAGCTAAAAAACCGTTAGCGGTTTTGTTTCCGAAGCCTCTTGAACCAAAATGAACACCGATCCAGAGTTTGCCGGCATCGTCTTCAAACAGATCCACATAATGATTTCCACCACCCACCGTACCAAGCTGCGCTCTTGCAATGTTTAAGAGTTTTTTTTGTGGTTTAAACTCAGCTTTTGCTATCTTGTCAAATACAGGATGATCTACAGGCTTAGGATTTGGCCTGCCTACTCCAAAACCGATCTGTTTGAATAGCTCATCCATCACATTTTTGAGATCAATATCCTTTGCGTCAATATCTGTCATTACAGCTTTATTTCCGCAGGCAATGTCATACCCCACTCCTGAAGGACTAATATGATTTTCATAGGCAATAGCCCCGCCTATCGGCTGGCTGTAACCGGGATGATGATCTGCACACAACACGGCATAGTCTGCGTTTTCCGAGCAATTTTTTAGTTGTTGCAGCGCTCTTTCATCAACTTCTCCGAATGTGGTGATCTTTTTATACACAGATTACACAGATTTAATAAGATTACACAGATTTTTTATCCCCGTACTCGGGGAAGAGACGTAATGTTTATAAATATTTCAATTTAAATACATTTTTTCTGTTTGTAAGTTGCAAATATAAAGAGAAAAGCTGAAACTTTGAGAAATTTTTACAACCTTACAACCATATAAATCTAAATTAAACTTATGAGTCCACTCTAAAAAGTGTTTTTGGTTCTCGCAAAGGCGCAAAGAGCGCAAAGTTATATACTTAACTAATTGATATTCAATCCTTTGCGAACTTTGCGTCTTTGCGAGAAACGATTTCTTTTCAATTTTTTACTTTTTAGAGTGGACTCACTTATTAACTGTGAAATCTTTTATTATCTGTGTAATCTTATTAAATCTGTGCAATCTGTGTATAGCTCAATATTTTGACCTTGGCCAGGACCCTGCCGGTACTAAATGGCAGCAAATAAATACGGAAAATTTTCAAATCATTTTTCCTGAAGAATTCAGCGGCCAGGCACAACACCTGGCAAATTCTTTAGAACAGGTTTATATTTATGCATCAAATTCACTCAATTACCAGCCAAAAAAGGTTTCTGTTATTATCCACAATCAGTCTTCCACTTCTAATGCCGTAGTACTTTGGGCGCCCAAAAGGATTGAATTTTATACAACGCCTTCTCAAAATACCTATCCCCAGCCATGGTTAGACCAATTGGCTTTGCATGAATTCAGGCATGTTGTACAGATAGATAAATTAAACCAGGGAATTACCAAACTACTTTATTATCTTTTGGGTGAACAAGCCACGGCTGCTGTTCTTGGTTTGTTTGTTCCATTATGGTTCCTGGAAGGAGACGCTGTGGCTGCAGAAACCGCGCTTTCAAATACCGGCAGGGGTAGAATACCCGGCTTTGAAATGGAACTCCGTTCTCAGGTTCTGGAACGAAAAATTTATTCTTATGATAAAGCTGTTTTTGGCTCATACAAGGATTATATTCCAAATCATTACAGGCTTGGATACCTTATTGTTGCGAATGCACGAAAAAAATATGGTGCGAATATCTGGGATGATTTTATTAGTAATGTCGCAAGGTTCTCATTCCCTCATGTTAAAAAAAGTTATGACATCACTAAAACTAAATTGTATAAAGAAACATTCATTGAATTGGATAGTCTATGGGAGGAGCAGATGAATGAGCTTAGTTATACAAAGAATAAAACTATAAATAAACGAGAAACTATAACGCAAAGCGCAGAGCCCCGCCAACAGGCGGGGCCATATACCAATTATAGATTTCCGCAATATCTTGATGATGGTTCCATTGTTGCTGATAAGTCCGGGATTGGAGATATAAACCAATTTATCATGATAGATGAGCATGGAAATGAGAAAAGAATTTTTACGCCCGGCTTTTATACTCCCGTTACTTTATCGGTGAAAAACAACATTTTGGTCTGGGCAGAAAGAACGTATGATCCAAGATGGGAAAACAGGGATTATTCTGTAATAAAAAAATATGATCTCTTTAATAAGAAACTAAAAACGCTTACGCATAAAACCCGGCTGTTTGCTCCATCCCTTTCTCCGGATGCTGCCTGGATAGCTGCTGTGAATGTAAGCTCTACCAATGATTATGAATTAGTCATTCTGGATGCAGCAACCGGTAAAGTGTCAAAACAAATTAAAAGCCCTGGTAATGATTTTATTCTCACGCCCACCTGGTCGGATGACGGGAAAAATATTGTTACCATTTTGTTGAATGATAAAGGGAAAAGCCTGGCAATTGTAGATATTGAGAGTGGAGAATTTGAAATACTTCTCCCCTACTCTTTTGATGATATTTCAAAGCCCGTAATGCACAAAAACTATATTTTCTTTAATGCTAACTACTCCGGTATTGGTAACATCTATGCTGTTGAATTAAACACGAACTCAACATCCAACCCCGACACGCTCGTACCTCTCTATGGGGCAGGCATCCAATATCCAATTTACCAGGTAACCTCCAGCAAATTCGGAGCGTATGACGCCTGCATTTCACCCGATGGAAGCAAAATGGCATATTCTGATTATAGCTCATCAGGTTATGATGTTGTTGAAATGAAATTGAATCCTGAAGATTGGAGGCCTTTGGAAGATGTTGAAAACAACTCCATTCAATTGTATAAACATCTTGTTGAGCAGGAAATGGGGAAAAGCGGCAGTATATTTGACAGCTTACCTGATAAACAATATGAAACCAGGAAATATAGGAAATGGCAGCATTTGTTTAATTTTCATAGTTGGGCTCCTCTATTTATAGATGTTAATAATGAAGAATTTAGTACGGGTATATCATTTTTATCTCAAAATAAGTTAAGCACGGCATTTACCACGGTTGGATACGAATATAATTATACAGGCAGGACTGGTAGTTATGTTGCAAATTTCAGTTACCGGGGATGGTATCCGATCGTTGATATTGGTGCAAGGTATAACCCCAGAAGTGATTTTTATGATGTTTCAACTGGTTTAAGACTTCCGTTAAATTTAACTCATGGAAAATATATTCAAGGTATTGAAGCAGGCATCAATACTGGCTGGCTTGCACAAAAATTACCTAAATTACCCCCCAATTCTTATTATGATATTTTTGGTGATACGATTATACCATCTTCAGATACACTACTCAGTTTACTTCACTACATGCACTATAACTTTTTTGCATACAGACAGATCAAAACCTCATCCAAGGATTTAGCGCCTCGCTGGGGACAGCAGATTTCTGTGGATTATATCCACACCCCTTTTCAAAGTTCTTTAAAAGCTACAACTTATGCTATTGAAACATCGTTATTTTTTCCTGGAATATTAAAGCACCATAGTATAAGGATCAATGGTGGTTATCAGGTCAGGATTGGAGGTTATAAACAACCGATCAAAGATGATACCACTATGGGCACTTGTTATGCTTTTTCAAATTTGTTGAATTATCCAAGAGGTGTGCTATTAGAAAATCCTGCTAAATGTTTTTCTGTCAAACAAGATTCTACACTCTACAAATTTTCCATAGATTACAAACTGCCGGTACTCTATCCCGACCTCAATATTGGCCCCATCGTCTATATTAAAAGGCTAAAGGCTAATTTATTTTATGATTATGCAGAGGGGAAAAGTCCTGCAGGAATCAATACATATCAATCAACCGGTATTGAACTCACCGCAGATATGCATATTTTCAGGCTATTATTTCCTTTTGATCTTGGTGTGAGGTATATTTATTTGCCTGATTTGCAGCAGTCAAGGTTTGAATTTCTTTTTTCTATTGACTTTAGTAATTTTTAAATTTAGATTATTTATTATATCTTTGTAGATATTTAAAATATTATGAAATCTAAATTAAAATTAACTGCTGTATTTGAAGAAGCTGAAGAAGGCGGCTATATAGCTTATATTGAGGAAATTCCCGGGGTTAATACTCAAGGTGAAACTTTAAAAGAAACAAAAGAAAACTTGCTTGATGCGTTAGAATTGGTATTGGAAACCCGTAGAGAGCTGGCTAATAGGGAATTGTCTGATAAAAAAGTAATTGTAGTATGGAAAGAAGGCAAATATTATGTTGCTCAGTGTATAAATGTGGATGTTTCAAGTTTTGGGGCCTCAAAACAGGATGCTATCAAAAATCTGGATGAGGCGCTTGAATTATATTTTGAAGAACATGCATTTCACCCAAATAAAAGAAACATGCCTGTACGTATCCAACCTTGAAACTACCACCTATTTCTATCAGAAAAAGCTGGGACTTGAATTAATTTCTTACGTAAAAGGTAGCCATGTATTTTTCAGAGTGGGAACGTCTGTATTACTTTGTTTTCTGCCTACGCTATTCATACTTTTTCTTAAAAATCTCACTCATAATAAAAGCCTCTTTTGCATTTTGTGGGTCCCTGAGGATTCGGGCATATTTGCTTTCTTCTTCCCCCTCAATACTATAAGCATCAGCCCCTAAATCCCCCCCAAAGGGGGGGACTTTGCCATCGCTTTTGCCTTTGGCAATTGGGGTGGTAAAGTCCCCCTTTCGGGGAGGACGATGTCCAGTGGACATCGGGCCAGCATTGCGGGAGGCAGGGGGGCTGGTTTCCCCTGCTCTTTCATAAGTTTTTTGGGGAGGATCAGCTATGATTTCAATTTCTTCAGGTTCACTATCTTCATCCTGATATTCGGAGTCAGGAATTTCTTCACGAAGTTCATCCTCACGATCCAAGGATTCAGGATCAAACTCTTCGTGCTTTGGCCCTCCCATAAACTCCTTTAAAAGCTCTCCAACTGAACCTTTAAAAGTACTTTGTTCATCATCAGTTTCTGTTGGGGAAGCATAGGGCTCTTCTTCATCTTCTGTTGACCGGCTGGAATAGGATGGTTCATCAGGCTGGGAATTGGGTAAAGGTGAATCATTTGTAGTTGCAGGTTTCTTCTTTCTAAAAACCTTAAATAAAATATATAAAATCGCTATAACAGCGTATAGGATATATTTGGTATAATCTTCCATGTTTGATAAAGGGCATCTCTAAAAACTACACCATATATTCCCCTCTATCAAGAGGGGCAAGGGGTGTGTTTTAAAAAATATGTAGTTTTTAGAGATGCCCTAAATTAGAAAATAACACCCCTAACGGGTGACCACCCGAAAGGGTGGGAAATCAGGAAATTGGTAATTCAGCAAAATTAGTGAAAAAGAAATTTATTAAACCATAAATATACTAATTTTTTTTCAAGACTTCGCTATTTAGAATATCAAAATGTGGATAACCTCTTGAAAAATTGTTGATAAGAATAGTATTATAGTCTTTTACTTTGTCCCCATTAATGTAAATTAGATACCCAATATAAAATACTAATATAGGGTATATTAGCATTTTTTATTCGTATATGAAATTAACAAAATTAGAATTAAAAGGTTTTAAAAGCTTTGGCGATAAGGTAGTCATTAATTTTGACGGTGATATTACCGGGATCGTGGGGCCAAACGGCTGTGGTAAATCCAACATTGTTGATGCCATTCGCTGGGTTTTGGGAGAACATAAAAGCAGCATCCTGCGCTCTGAAAAGATGGAAGACATCATTTTCAACGGCACCAAAAGCCGTAAAGCACAGCAGATGGCAGAAGTTTCCCTCACTTTCACCAACACCAAAAACATCCTGCCTGTTGAATATTCAGAAGTTACCATCACAAGAAAATACTACAGGGCATCCGAAAGCGAATACCTGCTTAACGGGACCCGTTGCCGGTTAAAGGATATTACAGACCTATTCCTTGACACTGGCATCGGACCAGACAGTTATGCCATTATCGAGCTTGCAATGGTGAAGGACATTTTAAAAGATAAGGACAATTCAAGAAGGCAGCTCATTGAAGAAGCAGCCGGCATTTTAAAGTTCAGAGCTCGTAAAAAGCAGACACTAAAAAAACTTGATGATACCGACCAGGACCTGGAGCGTATTAAAGATGTACTTTATGAAAATGAAAGGAACCTGAAGGAATTTAAAAGACAGGCTAACCAGGCAGAGAGATTTTATAAAATAAAAGAACAGTATAAGGAAAGCAGCATCGCGTTAGCACGAATTACTACTCGTGAAAAAACCGAAAAATTTGATGCACTTCAAAAACAGATCAACAAAGAAAATGACCTGAAAGCGGAATATAACAAACAGTTGGCTCAAAAAGAAGCTGAAATAGAAAAAATAAAGCTTGAGAACGTTGACAAGGCAAAATCTTTATCAACATACCAGCAAAAATTTAATGAACACGTAGAAAAAATTCGTGAGTTTGAGAACGACAAAAACATCAGCAATGAAAGATTAAAATATTTAAATACCAAAATAAATGAACTCCAAAAACAGATAGACGAGGGTACTCAAAGCAACGAAAGAGCCAAGTCTGAGAAGAAAAGACTCAGTGAAGAAAAAGAAACAGAAGGGGAATCATTAACGGAAATGGAACAGAAATTAAAATTGATAAAAGAAGACTATAAAGCCCAGGAAAAAAAGACTATCGATTTACAGGAAAAAATCAATACACTCAGCAGCCCTTTAATAGCAAACAAAGAAAAAGAAATTGAACAGATCAGGGAAAAGCTCACACAAAGCAACCGTCAATTAGATGCAAAGCAAAATGAGCTTAACTTAACAAGATCATTTGTAGATAACCTCGAAGGATTTCCTGAAGCTGTTAAGTTTCTAAAGAAAAATGTTCACTGGGATAAAGAAGTTCCTCTCGTTTCTGATATACTCACTACCAGTGAAAAATACCGTATTGCCATAGAATACTATCTTGAACCTTATTTTAACTATTATGTAGTAGAAAAACCACAGCAAGCATTACAGGCTGTCAATTTGCTGAGCGAAGCCGCAAAAGGAAGGTCTCATTTTTTTGTATTATCTTACTTTGAAAACTTACCAACTCCCAAAACCAACATCCCAAATACGATACCGGCAATAGATGTGGTGGAATATGAACCCAAATTCAGGAAACTTATCAGTTATATCCTTGACAATGTTTATATTGTTACCGGCAACCAGCAAGACCTGCCTGTTGAGGATACAGAAAAAACCGGAAAACATGCCAATGCAATATTGCTTACTCAAAATGGAAAAATAACCAAAGGAAAGTTTTCTATATCAGGCGGATCAATAGGATTGTTTGATGGCAAACGACTTGATAAGGCAAACAACCTTCTCAAATTACAAAAAGAAATAAACACCCTTGCATCAGACATCAATGATCTAAAGATCAGCCATGACAAAAAACTAAAGGAATTAGAAATTCTTAAAGAAAAGGAAAATGAAATTAAAGGCTATAACCAAGAATTAGCAACACAAAATGAACTGTTCAGACAAAAGTCGGAACTATTCAATCAACACAACATTGAATTTATTAACAAGCAAAATAAAATTTCCAATATAGATCAACAGATCATCCACCATCATGCTGACTTTGAAAGCAGTAAAGAAAGGCTGGAAAAAAATACCCTGGATATTAACAAGACTAACATAGAAATAAAACAATTAAAGGAAAGGGGAAACAGTATTGAGAATGATCTGATCATGATGTATAAGGAAAAAGATAAGCTGCAGGCAGAACTAAGTAAGTCAGAGCAATTATATTATTCCGTGCAGGAGCAAATTGATAAATTAGAGAAGGAAGCGAAAGATACCAGGCATAAAAGAGAAAATTCAACCAATCTAATTCAACAATTACAGAGCCAGCTAAATGATATCAAATTGAATTTAACTGAAGTTAAAGAAAGGCTATCCGTTGAATTTAATATTAAAATTGACGACTTGCGCATGGCCCCGCCATTTGGCGGGGGAAAAGGACTTGAGCATGGTAAACCCCGCCAGTTGGCGGGGCCAAGCGCTCCCGAGCTACCCGGGACGACTTTAGAAGAATTAAAAGAAAAAGTTGAAAAACTCCGGGAGCAATACGACCGTTTGAAGCTCTCTGTAAACCCATTGGCAAAGGAGGCTTACGAGGAACAAAAGAAAAGGATAGATTTTTTGATAGAACAGCGCGATGATATAGTCAAGGCAAAAGATTCGTTATTAGAAACCATAAGCGAGATCAATATCAAAGCTACAGAGTCTTTTTTAAATGCTTTTGAAAAAATAAAGGCAAATTTCACAGAAGTGTTCCGGTCTTTGTTTTCAGAGGAAGATAGCTGTGACCTGGTACTTTCAGTACCAGATAACCCGTTAGATTCAGACATTAAAATAATAGCTAAGCCAAAAGGGAAAAAGCCATTAAGCGTCAACCAACTTTCGGGCGGTGAACAAGCGCTTACTGCAATTGCTTTGCTTTTCTCCATTTACCTTTTAAAACCAGCTCCTTTCTGCATTTTTGATGAAGTAGATGCCCCGTTAGACGATACGAACATTGGTAAGTTCAATAACATCATTAAAAAGTTCTCCCATGATTCACAGTTCATCATCATCACCCACAATAAACTTACAATTGCCAGTACAGATATCATCTATGGGATCACCATGGTTGAGCAAGGAGTTTCAAGGGTAGTACCGGTGGATGTGAGAGAGTATGCGTGAAGAATGAAACCACTAATTACACTAATTACACTAATTAATAATTACACTAATTTAATTTGTGTAATTCGTGTAATTCGTG
>VRUD01000111.1 GCA_019456305.1 Cytophagales bacterium
CCGCAGCGCCTTCTAAGAATGAAAGCGTTAGTAAGATATATGGTGGGAGTTTCATAATTGGATGTTGGATATTGCCCAGACAAAGTCGGCAGTCGGCAATCAGCAGTCGGCAAAAAGGCAAAAAACAATTGCCGACTGCTCCCGAGTACTCGGGATGGACTGCCGACTGTGGACTGCCGACTGCCTACTGCCTATTGCCTACTGCCTACTATTTTCAATTATTCCTCTATTTCCCTATCCCCTATTTCCTTATTTCCCTTTATTCTTGAAATAATAAAAAACCCCACGGGTAAAACAGCAAGTGCGAAGGCAGTATAATAGCAGCTTGCTTTCAGCCCCACGAACGGTATCATGTAAAAGCCAAACAAAAAAGTAGTAATAATTCCTCCAAATGTTGATATAGCATAAACCGTTCCTGCTGCCTTCCCAACTTTTTCTAACTCTGTAGTAACCAATCTAATGGTAAGAGGAGCGATCATGCCAAAACAGGCGATCGGGGGAAGTAAAAATATAATACAGGAAACAGTAGTACCTGTCCTCAGCCAATTACTTCCTGTAGCTCTTTCCAGACTAATGAAGTACCCCATGATCATTTTAGACGTATGAGGCATTATAGCTACTAAAACAGCAGAAATTGCGATAATAATGAACAAGACTTTTACGTAGGGATATCGTTTTGAAATAATACCCCCAAGAAAATAACCTGTTGCCAAACCTCCCAATGTTATGGCTAATACCGGAGCCCAAACATAAAGGGAAGTACCAAAAAACGGGGAGATCAGTTTTGCGCTGATCAATTCTACGGCCATCACAGCGCCTCCTTCTATGAATACCGTAAAATACAAGTACCGCCTCCAGTAAGATGAAATTTCTGTGTTGTTCATACCTTTTTGCGCATGGCGCATAGAGTCCCATTAAATATAAGAGATTTAACGGGGTAAACATAGCCCCGCCAATTTGGCGGGGATCAACCTCGAGTACTCGGGGCCATGCGAAATTATTTTGTGCAATATTAATCAATTAAAAAGGAAAGATTAAAAAAAATATTTTTATTTTTGGAGGTAATTTTTTATACAACCGTACAAGTTTGCACCAGGTGGGGAATTATTTTGAGAGGATTATTTTTTTGTTAATTACCTCATCATTGGTGATTAAACGAACGATATAAATGCCGTTGGGGTAGCTGCTCAGGTTGATTTGGTAGTTTTTTTGAAGGATTGCTCCTTCTGATACTGCATATATTTCATTACCCAATATATCTGAGATGACAATTTTTATACTTTCCTTATTATTTAAGCTGACTTCTAAATTAAATATGCCATTTGTTGGATTAGGATATAAATAAAAATTTTCCTGGCTCAATATATTACTAAGCGCTTTATTGTTAAGTTCATTATATTTGATTATTGAATCATTTAAATTAAAAATAACCACAGGTTCTTCCTCATAAGGCATGTATCGGCCTACTCCTGTATTACACCCTCTAAGGCAGCCTTGACCGGTTATCCTGAAAAAAGACCCTGTTCCTGCTATTGCATGGAAACCATTAGTTAATCTTACAAAAGGTGCATTGAATGTGACGGATGTACCGCTTTGGACGGTGCAGTTGGATGCTACAATAGAAGTAGTTGCTTCATATACTCCGTTGTAGGTTCTTTGACCAGGTAAAGGAGGAGCTGAAAAAGAAACAACACTTGCACTTGTATGTAAATCGTTTGCATTATTAAAATTATAACTAATTCTACAAGGATCTCTTCCACCTAATCCAGTAAAACTAAGAGTAATAGGAGCAAGCCAGTCTTTTAACCGTGTTGAAGCAGAACCTCCTTCATCCCAAGATATATCAAATCGACCGTAATTGTCTTTATCATTTTGATTATCACATGAAGCACCTCCACCATAAAGTTGTCCAACAATGAGATTAAATTGATTGAATAATGGAGAACCTGATGAACCACCTTCAGTGGTACCTGATGCCCATTTAAACTTCCAACATTTTGCACCAAGAAATTTTCTCCTTCTTGGTTTTTTATCATATACTGAAATTTTCTTAATATCGCCTGATGGATGATGGATTCCTACACCATTCTCCGGTCTTGCATTGTCTTTATACCATCCAGCATAGTAGGTATTGAAATCACCTGGTGGACTTGCACTTAGTTCTAATAAAGCAAAATCAGAACCACTACGACTTGCTCGAAGTAAAGATCCAGAAATAGAATATGTTGTTGTTGGTTGATCTATTGGATTTGCACAAATAGGGCTTTGGTAATTGAAAATAAAAAGCCAATCGCTAATATTACCTGCTGATGATGATGTTACACAATGATTAGCGGTTAATAAATAAGGTCTTAAATCACTCCTTAAGTTATTGACTAAGGCACCTGAACAAAGGGTTACATGATGACCATTAGTATTGAGTCTGAGTATATAAGCAACCGAACGCCTTTGATTACACCAACCATTACCTTCCGGACACCTTACGTTTATATTACAAGCACCAGATGATCCAAAACCTGTAATAGGATGTGATTTATGAAATAAATTTTTATATACATGAACTACACCAGACACATTAATATTTCCATGTTGTATAACATTAGATGGTTCATAATATTCTAAAATAATAGTTTCACCTTGTATAGGACCAGCAGAAAATCTGTTATAGGGCTTATTATTTTGCTCAGTAAAGCCACCAATCCATGCACTTTTATCTTCATTGTAGATATAAAGTATTGCCCCTTGTGGTAACCAGAATTGATTAAAAACCAATAAAATATCATAAGCGCCAATTGATTTTATTTTTAATCTCCAAATTAAACTTCCATCATCTAATGTATCCCATAAACCAGAATTATTTAATCCCAAATTTACAGGCATAGAATAACCAAAACTAAATGTTTTTTCCTTTATTGTTGTATCTGCTAATTGCAAACTATCTTGAAATAAAAGCAAGGATGTATCAACGGGAGGCATATTAGTAATCGGGATTATTTTGTTTTTGATTGAAGGTGAGCAATTTGGTAAAAATGTATGTGGAATACCTCCAATATTTATCTGTGAAAATATTTTACTATTAATCGTAATAATAAATATAATAATTATTAAACAGGAAATTCTTGATAATTTTTCCATAATAGTTTGAAATAAATAAAATGATTCTAATTTATTAAAATATTTAGACAAATTATTATTGTTTTTCAAATATCATCTTTTCTGTATCATTATTAAATAATAGATAAAGATTGTATTTAGTTACTTGATAAGAAGTTACAATATAGATTGCATTCCAAAACTTTTTTCCCCATTCCGGCTCTGCAACTTTAGTCCCACCAAATTCTAAAACTTCAATTTTATTGTTATCATTTAATTTATATTTTCCAGATACAGAATTAGTAACTGTATGTCCATTTAATTTACCTTTTTTACCTTTATCAGAAAACTCAATGATAATTGAACGACTTATGTTTTGTGGTTCATATGTTATGGTATCATTATTAATATCTTCATAACTTATTAGTTTCCACTTTCCTGTTAATGTATTATTATCTTTTTTACAACTAGTATTAAAAAGTAAAAAAATAAAAAATACAACATACATTTCTGTTCTCTTCATATTAATAGTCACTTATATCAAATTTAACATAGTAATCATCAGGGACTTTAGGAACTATTACCCAGTTCATCGTATGGAATAACATTTCACATATTGGGCCTTTTCCAGTGAGCTTTACAGTATATCTATATTGTTTATTAGCATCATTTTTACATATTTTTTTAGAATAAAAATCTTCAGAACATGTTCCTTCCATGTATTTTCCTAATAATGTGTATTTAATAAAATCAATATCAAAGAGTATATAAGTTGAATCATAATCAATAAATGGTTGAAAAACAGCTTGATAAGTAGAATCATTATTAATAATGTACTCAATAGAATCATAAAAACAACAGCCCAAATCTATGATTTGAATATTATCTACTTCCACATAACCTTCCGGACATAAAAGTATAGGGGGGTCTTTTTTACAACCACAGCCCGTTGATAACAATAATATGGTGAATAGACATACTAAAATTTCCTTCATTATTTTTTCTTGATATTACTTAACATATCCTTAATCTCTTGTACATCCTTTTCTATTTTAATATTTTTCTTATTAAGTTCCTCATTTTGTAGTGTTAATATCTTGACTGTAGTTTTTAATTCATTAATTTCATTCTGCTGACTCGCATTTACTTTTTTTATAGAAAATATATCACTCATCATTGCATTAATTTCTTCTTTTATCTCGATCAGGTAAAGGAATATTTCTTCTACTTTTTTTACCAAAGCTTTAGTAATAAAACCCAGGCTTAGACCTTTGCCAATTACTTCTTCAGTGGTAGGTATCCCATCCAGGCTTTGATTTATAATGATATGAGGTTTTACTGTTCTGAGCAAGTCAGGCAATGGATAGTTTGGATGTAAAACGTAGTCAGCCCAGCCATCAACCATCATAATAATATCATCAGATGAAACAATTTTACCATCAACCTGCAGCATGGCATCAGCAAATGCGCCTGTTTTTTGTCTTTGGCCAATGATTACCTTTCCAAAAAAGAGGGCAGCCGGCCCACTCCCTGCCTGGGTTACAGAGAGTATAGTCTCTGAACGATTACCAGAAAAATTTACTAACGATGTAACACCTGAGGGTTGTGCGGTGTGATTATGATGTACATAAAATCGTCCATTACCAGTAAATCCGATAAGTTCCAACTGTTGTGAGCCTGTTCCTTGCGTGGCCTCTCTTAAAATAAGATCGCTATTTCCAGCTATTCTAACATCCCCGTCAAAATAACCTGCCCATGTTCTGGTCCCTTTAATGTTATCAATTGCAATCATGGCAGATACAGCGCCATTATTTATGCCGGGATAGCTTGTGATAGTTCCTCTTAATTCAGAATATGAACCACCTATCCAGGTTTTCAGCACATTAGCATTCAGAACTATTAGACTATCCAGGTCGGCAATACTTACTGCACCTGTGGCAAATGCATTGGATGAAGATACAATTCGTGAAGGTCTAACTACACCTAATACCCCGCCAATCATATGACCAGAAATATGAAATGCCTGTGAAAATCCAATCCTTGCCTCATAAGTACCTTGTATGGTAGAAAAATTTGTTCCGCCATTTGCCTGAAAAGCGCTGATAGCTCCTCTGTCATCAAGCGTTCCAACGTCAACTCTGATGGCAGGCTTATACTTAAAAAATTCAGGCGTTTGTACTATATGTATTTTTGAATTTATATCTGGTGTGGTAGTTCCCACGCCCAAATTCTCAAAGTCCGGGCATAAAAAGGCACTTACAGCCCCATCATCCTGCAATGCGGTAGTAGGAGAGGGACATGCTGCTCCTGTCGGTACATTTAATCCAGGTGGTATTATCACTCCCCCTCCTGGCAGACCATACACAAATGTGCTTATCAGTATAAAGCATACTGCAAACGATAGTAATTTTAGATTTTTCATAACATAGAGTTTTTTTGATTAAAAATTCTGCACGAAGGTAATAAGGGATTATTATGTATATAATAAAACATATAAAAAATTTTCAGAAAATTGTGTAAGATTTTCAGATTTATATTGTTAAAGCGTTGAAGATGTGTGAGTTGGGCTATGTTTTTTCTTATAAGAGCTTAGTGTTTCACCTTCAGTTTTTTTGAATTGATTAGATAAATATTGTACGCTGCTATAACGCATTTTTTTCGCAATTTTAGTTTCGGTTAGTTCGCCTTCTATTAACAATTGCTTTACACGTACTCTCTTTTGAGAAATGATATATTTTTCAATTGTGATCTTCTCTACCGATTTAAAAAGTCCACTCAGATAGTTGTAATTCATTCCAATACTTCCACTTATATAATCAGAGTTGTTCCTATTTATTTTGCTATTAAAAATTAAATTATTTATGGTACCTTTTATCTCTGCTACTATCATTTGCTTTCTGCCAAGAATAAGCTGCATATTATTATTTCTTAAAATAACCCTTATCCTCATCAACTGAAACTGACCAGGTTTATTGGCAAGGATGATCTTTCCTGTCATTATATTATTAACATGAATATTATTTATTTCTAATTGTTCCTTTAACACACGCATACAGTTATCACATGTTAGATTTTTTATCTTTAAAGAATAATTTTTCATTGTAATTCTATGTATTTTATTGCAATGTAGGTAATTTATAAACAAACACTATTATTTATCAGGATTATTTCATATCTTTGCGTAATAGCATTAACAATAATGAGTGAAATAGACAAAAATGAGCTTAAAAAAGAGCATTTAAGCAGCATTCTAAATGCAGCGTATTTCTATATTTAAATAATACTAAACCATTTAGATATTTCCACGTTGGTATATGGAAAAACGGTTATTATGATGAAGCTAATGAAAATACATTATGACAATCATGCGGATGCAGCTTATATTTATATTGCTGACAAAATCACAAACGGTTCAGTAAAGAAGACCTATGCCTGTGATATATCAGAAACTGACCATATGATAAATTTAGATTTTGATAATCAAGGCCGCTTAATAGGTATCGAAGTGCTTGACGCAAGTAAATGCCTGCCAAAAGAATCATTGAGATCAGCAGAAAAAATATAATAAAATGGCACATTCAAAAATACAGCCCTACAAACCCACCCATAAGCTCAGAATAGTCACTGCAGCTTCACTGTTTGACGGGCACGATTCGGCCATTAACATTATGCGCAGGATCCTTCAGGCCTCAGGAGCAGAAGTGATACACCTGGGTCACAACAGGTCTGTGCTGGAAGTGGTGAATTGTGCCATCCAGGAAGATGCACAAGCTATTGCAATGACTTCTTACCAGGGCGGCCATATCGAATATTTAAAATATATGGTTGACCTTTTGAAAGAAAAAGGGGCCGGGCACATTAAAATATTTGCCGGTGGTGGCGGAACGATCCTGCCTGAAGAAATAAAAGAGCTTGAAGTATATGGCATCACCCGCATATATTCTCCCGATGATGGCAGGGAAATGGGTTTGCAGGGCATGATCAATGATCTGCTGCAAAAATCTGACTTTTCTACACTTCATAACGGCCATGCAACCACTTTACGCACGAATGGCAATACAATATCAATTGTTAATGATAAACCAAAGGCCATTGCAGGACTAATTAGCTTAGCAGAAAGTTTCCCTGAAGCATTCATAGAAACTCATAAAATAATTGAAAAAATAATCAGGATTAAAAATATTCCTGTACTGGGTATTACAGGCACAGGAGGTTCAGGAAAATCATCCTTAATTGATGAGCTGGTAAGAAGATATCTAATTGATTTCAGTGACCTGTCTGCCAAACAAACAAACGGCAAGGCAGGCAAAACCGTAGCCATCATATCGGTTGACCCGTCAAAAAGAAAAACCGGGGGCGCTTTGCTTGGCGACCGCATTCGCATGAATGCGATCAATACTTCCAGGGTTTATATGCGTTCTCTTGCCACCCGGCAATCAAATCTGGCGCTAAGCAAACACGTCCAGGAATCCATTGACATCTGTAAGGCTGCCGGCTTTGATCTTATCATTGTAGAAAGTTCGGGTATTGGCCAGGCAGATACGGAAATTGTTGATCACTGCGATGTAGCAATGTACGTAATGACCTCTGAATATGGTGCGGCTACACAGCTTGAAAAAATTGATATGCTGGATTTTGCCGATATTGTGGCTATCAACCATTTTGATAAAAAAGGATCTTTGGATGCACTTAGAGATGTAAAAAAACAGTATAAACGCAATCATCAACTTTGGGATACACCGGATGAGGAGCTCCCGGTTTTCGGTACCATTGCTTCTCAATTTAACGACCCGGGAGTAAACAATCTTTATAAGAAGATTATTGACATAATTAATGAAAAAACTGGCGCTAACTTCAAAACCAATCCTGATAAAATCGGAATTAGCAATGGGATCTCTGAAAAAGTATATATAATTCCTCCGGAAAAGACGCGTTACCTGTCAGAAATCAACGAAACCATAGATGATTACCATTCGTTTATAGCTCAACAATGTAGTATTGCCCAAAAGATGTACCAACTCAATGGTACGATAGAGCAATTCAAATCCAATAAAGACAGTAAACCGGCTTCAGGGCAGTCAAACCAGCCTGTCCCGACAAAGTCGGGGAAACTTATCAATCAACTCGTATCAACTTATAAAACATTAGAACAACAATTAAACCCCGAATGTAAAAAAGCACTGGAACAATGGCCTGAAACCATAAAAAAATACAAAGCGGATAAGTTTCAATTTAAAGTCCGTAACAAGGTTATTGAACACGACCTTTATTATGAATCTTTATCACACATAAAAATCCCGAAAGTAACACTGCCAAAATATAAAGATTGGGGCGATATTCTCAAATGGTTATTAACCGAAAATGTTCCCGGTGAATTTCCCTTTGCTGCCGGTGTATTTCCTTTAAAAAGGCAGGAGGAAGACCCCACCCGTATGTTTGCAGGGGAAGGCGGACCTGAACGTACCAATCGAAGATTCCATTACGTTTCAATTGATCAACCGGCAAAGCGATTATCTACGGCATTTGATTCTGTTACGCTCTATGGAGAAGACCCGGATCATCGTCCGGATATTTATGGTAAGATAGGTAATTCCGGGGTAAGCATTGCTACATTGGATGATGCCAAGAAATTGTATTCAGGCTTCAACTTAGCCGACCCTAAAACTTCTGTCTCTATGACAATCAACGGACCTGCTCCTATGATCTTAGCCTTTTTTTTGAATACCGCTATTGATCAGCAATGTGAACGCCATATTAAGGAAAATGGCCTTGAAAAAGAGATTGAAAAAAAGATAGTTGATATTTACAAAAAGAAAGGCATCGTGAAACCGCAGTACAATGGCAATATACCAAAAGGCAACGATGGTCTTGGCCTCATGTTGTTAGGTGTTACAGGTGACGAAGTACTACCTAAAGAAATTTATGAGAAAATTAAAGCAAAGACACTTTCTACGGTCAGAGGTACGGTACAAGCTGATATTTTAAAAGAAGACCAGGCACAAAATACTTGTATTTTTTCTACAGAATTCGCCCTTCGTATGATGGGAGATATTCAACAGTATTTTATAGATAAAAATGTAAGAAATTTTTATTCGGTTTCAATTTCAGGATACCATATTGCAGAAGCAGGAGCCAATCCTATTTCTCAATTGGCTTTCACCCTTGCTAATGGATTTACTTTTGTGGAATATTATCTTTCGAGAGGCATGCATATTGATGATTTTGCCCCTAACCAATCCTTCTTTTTTTCTAACGGTATTGACCCTGAATATTCGGTGATAGGCAGGGTGGCAAGAAGAATTTGGGCAAAAGCTATCAAATACAAATATAATGGTAATGAACGCTCACAAAAGCTTAAATACCATATTCAAACATCCGGCAGGTCATTGCATGCGCAGGAAATCGCATTTAATGATATCCGCACCACCCTGCAGGCATTATACGCCATCTACGATAATTGCAACTCCCTGCATACCAATGCTTACGATGAAGCCATTACAACACCCACAGAAGATTCGGTGCGCAGGGCAATGGCAATTCAACTGATCATCAACAAAGAATTGGGTTTGGCTAAAAATGAAAATCCACTGCAAGGTTCTTTTATTATTGAGGAGCTCACCGATTTGGTTGAAAAAGCCGTTTTAGAAGAATTCAAACGCATCTCCGACAGAGGAGGCGTATTGGGCGCTATGGAGCGCATGTATCAGCGAACTAAAATACAGGAAGAATCACTCTACTATGAAAGCTTAAAACACAACGGAGAATTGCCCCTTATTGGGGTAAATACCTTTTTAAATTCTGAAGGATCCCCCACTATAATACCTAAAGAAGTCATAAGATCAACTACAAAAGAAAAAGAATACGCTATTAAATCATTGAAGGCATTCAAAGACAGAAATAAAGCGGTCCATGACCAAATGATAAAACATTTACAGAAATCTGCCGTAGAAAATAGCAATATTTTTGAAGCGCTGATGGATACCAGCAAAGTATGCTCGCTTGGTCAAATGTCTAAAGCGCTTTATGAGGTGGGAGGGCAGTATAGGAGGAATATGTAATGATACTAATAATAAAATGCTAATATACGAATGAATACAAATAAATTTTATCTTTAAAAGACATTATTAGGTATTCTGAAACAAAAATGGTACCTTTGGATTACGAAGGAGTTATGATGTGTTTACATGGAGCTTCTTTTACAGAAGATGACGCATTAATGATAAAAGTTATCAGCAAGCAAAAATATAATAAGTTCATTATGTAAAGGATGCTGATAGTTGGGAAGAATTGTTCAAAAAATATATAGATCATTATTAACAGTAAATACTTGTAAATCATGAAAAAATCATTTTTAGCAATCGTTTTATTGCTTATTTTTGCGGCATCCTGCACCCATGCAAGCAAGAATTGCAAAAAATGGAGGAAAAAAACGACTATTCACAAGCCGCACAGAATTCAGTATCATTAAGAAATTTAAAATTTTTAATCACTGTTGTCCGATTAAATTTATAAACTAATAAAATTACTTCTAAAAATTATAAATTTACTCATCAGCATAG
>VRUD01000112.1 GCA_019456305.1 Cytophagales bacterium
GTGTGGATGGTATAAATATTTGTGTGATCTTGCCAAACGCTGTGCTGATCAATTACTTTACCTTCTATAATAAAAGAGGAATTGTTGACTTTTTGCGAAAGAGGTATTTCATATAAGAGACATTGCGTATAAGCCGGATTGGTAATCCTGCAGATAAGCGCTAATATTAAAGTTATTTTACAAATGTATATCCTGAACATAATTGCAAATATAATGGATTTTCTCCACAAAATCTGACAAAATAAAAAAAATATGAATCTTTAAGGAGCCAATTGGGCACCTTAAAGAGAGGTGAACATACAAAATATTTACCCTATGCAAAAGTAGAATTTTTTTAAAAAAAATTAAAATCATCATGGATTTTTTTTGTTAAAGAAAAATTCATATTATTGCATTGTTGATATTTAAAGAAGTGTTTCAATACGTAAAGAGTATTAATATATTTTGTTGTTGATCATGTGTCAACATAAACTCTCATAAACACTTGAACACGAGAGCACATGAACACATTTTCATTGAACCGTTCTTTCCCATATTGAAAAATGCTCAACAGGAGAACCTTACGGATCAAGGCAATGCAAGCCATTTATGCTTTTAAGCATGGTCAAAGTTCTGATATGCAGCTTTCAAAAGTTCTTTTAAAAAAAGATGCTGTACTTTGCAGGAAGAATATGAACAAAGATATTGAGAATATCTATGATGAATACGTGTTGGTTTTGTTGTTGTTGATATCACTTTCTGATTTTGTTGAGATCGAAGAAAAAGAGAAAAAAGAAAGGCGGGTAAAGTCCGAACCTACTCCTGAAAAAAAGCTTAAGTTTTTTACCAATCAAGTGATAGAAAAGTTAAGAATAAATAAAGCGCTACAGATAGAAAGTGTAAAAAGAAACCTAAAATGGACTCCTGATGATTTAGTTGTTTTTAATTTGTATAAAAAAGTTTTAAAAAAAGATAAAGCGTATCTTGAATATATAGAGCTCAACGATAGCAATTTTGAAGAAGATATGCAAATAATAAAGCATCTACTCAAACATGTAATTTTAAAAGCTGCTGTAACAACGTCTTATTTTGAGGATAGGGATATGAGCTGGCCTGAAAATAAATACATCGTTGAGAGCTTGCTGAATATGGTCAGGTCGATAACTAATAAAAGTAACGGATCTTTTCCCCTGGCTGTGCTATCACAGAATTGGAAGGAAGATAAAATATTTTTTGAAAACCTTTATAAAAAAACTATAGATAATGATGATGAATATGATAAGCTGGTTGCAAAAAAAGTAAAGAACTGGTCTATTGAAAGGATCGCTGCGATTGACAGGATTTTGTTAAAAATGGCCATCAGCGAAATGATCAATTTTCAGGATATCCCTGTGAAAGTGACGATCAATGAGTATATTGAGATCGCAAAATCATACAGCACACCAAAGAGCAAAGAATTTATAAATGGAATTTTGGATAATATTGCAAAAACACTTGCAAAAAAGGGTATGATTAAAAAAAGTGGGAAAGGGTTGATTGGTTAGCTGTTAGCTGTTAGCTGTTAGCTTTTAGCTTTTAGCAATAGATTTGATAACACAAAATCAAAATGAAGAACTTTAGAAGATTGAAAATTTGGGAACGAGGAATGGAATCTGTTAGCTTTTAGCTATTAGCTTTTGGCTAACAGCCAACAGCTAACAGCTTTTTGAAGGGTTGCATGAAGAGCAACGCATGATCAACAGTTTCATTATTACACTGAAATTAACGGCTAACAGCTAATAGATAAAAATATAAGTTTAGTGTTCAGAGTTATAAGTTAGCGGCATTAAAAAAATGACTGATACTAAGAAATAATATAAAAACAAATATGAAAAGAAAACATTTTCTTAATTTTGACGTTACAAAATTAAATTATTAATTGAAATTGAAAAAGCATTATGAGCAAAAACACCAACACATTATTATCATTCTTAGTAGGTGCAGCCACAGGGGCTATATTAGGTATTTTATATGCTCCTGACAAAGGTAAAAACACCCGCGATAAGCTAAGTTACAGGCTAGACAAATACAGGGAAAATTTAAAAGAATTGGTCAACGATTTGGTTGACGGTAAGGAAAAGCCTTTTTCAAAAGCAAAAACTAAAGGAGAAAAAGTGATTAATGATACCAGAGATAGAGCAGAACGTCTGCTGGGTGATGTTGAAGAATTTATTGGTAAAATCAACACTAAGAAATAATAGTTGGCAGTTGGCAATTCTGGTAGAGACGCCCAATTTGGTCGACTCTACCAGAATTGCCAACTGCCAACTTGTGCCTGTGCACCAAAGTCCCCCCGAGTACTCGGGGGGACACAGGTGTGTATAAATTTTGGAATTCCGATACAATCAATTAAAATGGTCATTGGTATATTAAAGGAATCTAGTGATGAAAATAGAGTATCTATGCTACCGCAGGAAGCAGGCACGCTGGTCAAATCTGCTAACAAGGTAATTGTGGAATCAGGGGGCGGGCTTGGGGCATTCAAGTCTGATGAGTCCTACAAAGAGGCAGGTGTTGGAATTGTTTCAAGGGAGGAAATTTTCTCCTCGGCTGAAATAATTTTAAAGATCAACCCTCTTTCCGAAAAAGAGATTACGCAATTAAAAAAGCATACAATTCTTGCAGGTGTTTATCAGCCTTTAAATAACCCCACTTTTGGTTCAAAATTAGCACAAAATAAAATAGTCTGCTTTAGCTTAGATAGCGTACCCAGGATCACACGAGCTCAATCTATGGATGTGCTCTCGTCTATGAGCACGATTGCAGGATATAAAGCAGTGTTGATTGCAGCTTCCCGCCTGCCCAGATTTTTCCCAATGCTTATGACCGCTGCCGGCACTATCGCACCGTCAAAAGTTTTGATTTTGGGTGCAGGAGTAGCAGGACTTCAGGCAATCGCTACAGCGCGAAGGCTGGGAGCTGTTGTTGAGGTTTTTGATACTAGGTCTGAAGTTAAAGAGCAGGTTGAAAGCCTGGGCGCCAGGTTTGTGGAAGTGGAAGGTGCGGAGGAAGATTCAAAAGCAGGCGGGTACGCAGTAGAACAAAGTGAAGCTTTTAAGCAAAAACAGAAGGAAACCATCCATCAACACATTAAAAGATCAGACATTGTGATCACTACTGCCTTGATACCGGGCAAAAAAGCCCCCTTATTGATACCCAAAGAAATGGTAGAAAGTATGAAATCAGGCTCGGTAATAGTTGACCTGGCAGCTATAGCCGGAGGTAATTGTGAGCTGACTGAAGTTGATAAAGTGGTCGTTCATAACCAGGTGAGCATAATTGGAAATTCTAATCTTCCCTCTACAATGGCAGAAGATGCCAGCAGAATGTACGGGAAAAATCTCACTAACTTTCTCAAATTAATTATTTCTGATGGTAAGCTAAATATAAACCATGAGGATGAGATCATAAAAGCCTCCTGTATTACAAAAAATTCTGAACTCTTACAACCAAAAGCTGTTGAGGAAGAAGTGAGCGCTTAATAAGTAAGCATTTTCATCAAAAATTATATTGATATATTATCAATAGTGACTTTTTAAGAGAATAAATTTTCTGTGAATCACCGCTTTTTCTGTCACAAGCTGTAATACGTAAATCCCTTGCGGCCAGGACGTCAAATCAAACTTTTTAATAACCAGACGGCTGCCTGATTGTTTAACCTGTCTGCCGACAAGTAAGATTTCCTCTTCGTATAGCAATTGTCCTGTAATACTGAGAACCCTGATCAAATGAATACCCCTATTTTGCTGAAACTTTTTATTAGTGATCGTTACAAAAAATTTACCCTTGTTAGGATTGGGGTATACTTCTAATTGATTATCTTGAGTACTCAGGATTGAATATTGATCAATACCTGTAGGCATAATAATAGTATCAGTTACGTTAAAAATAAAAAGTCCGCTATCTACATCAAGCACAAAAATTTTATTGTTCAATGCAAAGGGATATACACCAAAAGCACCACCAAAACTTTCTCCTGATAATGGTGAAGTATCGTACTCATCAGCAATAGTTGGAGATGTAGGATCAGTTAGATCAAAAACACGAAGCCCGGCAGTGTAATAAGATGCATAAGCATAATCACCAATCACAAAAAGGTTGTGAACTGTAGCATCAATATCAGAAAAGGAACCAACCTTTACCGGTGTAGCAGGGTTGCTTATATCCCATATGGTTATATCCGGGCTTGGAGCTACTGCCAATTCATCACATATATAGAGGTAATTGCCATCTTTGCTCGGCCAGCCGTGATGGTGATATTGAATGGCCGAATCAGTAATAGAACCCAGTAATACCGGGTTTGCAGGGTTACAAATATCATAAATATATGTACCCGTATTACCATGAAAATCAAACAACCTGTTCCCGATAACTGATGCATCATGCCCCCCGGTTGTACTATCAGTCCAAATCATCACAGGATTAACAGGATCTGGGTTTAAGTCGTAAATGATCAGCCCGGGGTATTCTGCATACATATAACCGTTGTCATCAATAAATATATTATGAGATGATGGAAATGTATTTACAATTGCAGGATTTGCAGGATCGGCTATATTCACAATATATGCTGTGCCCGAGCCGCCTGTAACACAATATGCATAATTACTCCAGACCTTTATATCAAAATCAGGTACAGTGTTTAGATTGGCTACCTGCACAGGGTTCACAGGATCAGAAACATCTATTATTGTCAGGCCATTATTGCCTACAATTGCATACTCTTTGCCTGATGATGTGTCAATATAACCCCATACATCATAGGACATTCCAGGCAAATTTAACTGACCGAGTAGTGACAGTGTACCCTGCGCTTTTACACCAAACGAATGAAAAATAAAAAGTACAATTATAGATGAAATTTTGTAATGATATCTTTTCATTTTGTATATATTTTTTGAAAATCAAAACTAATTAGAATTTATAAATAATTACATTTTTTACTTTTATTTTTTAAATAATTTTTATTTACCTTGCGCCCCTGGAAATAATAGTTGGCAGTTGGCAGTTGGCAGTTGGCAGTTGGCAGTTGGCAGTTGGCAGTTGGCAGTTGGCAGTTGGCAGTTGGCAAGAACAGTGATCGGGGATTAGGGGATTGGTAAAATTACTAATAACTAAATAGCTTAATAACTTAATTTTATAATGAATGTTAAATTACTTGCCTGCTGAACATTCGGCAAGCAGGTCTGAAATTTTGATAAAAAATTAGTATGTTTAATAAATTTCGTATTATTATAGTAGTTTTATTATTGTCAGGTTTATCTGCAATAGCTCAAAATAAAGAGGTTCCTTTTACACAAGATGATAGAGATAGGTTGATCAGGCTTGATGTAAAATATGAAATGCTGGAAAAACGTTTTGATGATATGAATAAACGTTTTGATGATATGAATAAGCGAATTGATGATATAAAAACCTTTTTATACTGGGGCTTTGGAATTTTGTTTGGTATGATGATGTTTTTATTTGGGTTTATATTGTGGGACAGACGTACAGCACTTGCGCCTGTTATAAAAGAAAACAAAGCTATTAAAGAAGTATTAGTCAAACTTGCAGAAACAAATCCTGACCTGAAAAAAGCATTAAAATATGCAGCAATTTTGTGAAAATAAAGAATGTGCAAGACATTTGGATAAGAGATTGGTCCCTTGTTGCCTCAACATAACTTAATAACAAAAAATCAAAAGTAATATGATGGAAGCAATTATCAGTTTTCTTGGCGACAATATTGAGATGGTCTATATCGTCATCCTGTCAATATTTGTGGGCATGGAAGTTATATCTAAAGTGCCTGCTGTACTTCATACGCCTTTGATGTCAGGCGCTAATGCCATCCATGGTGTTGTGATCGTTGGAGCGATAATAGTGATGGGACACGCTGATAGCAGAGATTATTTATCCCTAACATTGGGCTTTATTGCAGTGGTCTTAGGTACTTTGAATGTGGTAGGAGGATTTGTGGTTACAGACAGGATGCTGGAAATGTTTAAGAAAAAAAAGTGATAAAGAAACAAAACAATCAGAAGGATTAAAATTCAGTATAATTCAGTAAAAAATCAATTAAAAATGCATCAACACATTATCTGGCTTTCATACCTTGTTGCCTCTGTGCTGTTTATTATCGGGCTTAAAATGCTCAGCCATCCTGAAAGTGCCCGTAAAGGTAATCTCTGGGCTGCTGCAGGAATGGGATTGGCGATATTGGTAACTTTAACTGATAGCAGTATTCATAATCACTTCTGGATCATTGTTGCTTTTGTTATTGGCGCTATCATCGGTACAATTTCGGCAAAGAAGGTTAAGATGACCGCCATGCCTCAAATGGTTTCTTTCTTTAACGGGATGGGAGGCGCTTGTGTTGCTGTGATTGGGATCATAGAATTTTCTTCATTGAGTGCACAAGATGGAATGCTCTATAACGGAGAGGAAATAGTTGAAGGGGGAATGTTGAGCGGGCATGTACTTACTATTTTGGTTGGGCTGATCATCGGTAGCGTTTCTTTTTCAGGCAGTATGATTGCCATGGGCAAGCTGCAGGGCTTTGTCACGGAAAAGTCAGTAAGTTGGCCTTTGCAGCGGTTTACAAATATGTTCCTATTAGCGCTTGTTCTTTGTTTAGGTGGCTACATCATGAGCTTAGAAGATAATAATATTATGCTTCTATACACATTATTTACGCTTGCATTGCTTTATGGCGTACTGTTTGTTCTTCCAATAGGTGGCGCTGATATGCCGGTGGTGATCTCGTTGCTAAACTCATTTACAGGAGTAGCTGCAGCCTGTGCCGGTTTTCTATACAATAACCAGGTGATGCTGACAGGGGGAATACTGGTTGGTTCAGCCGGTACTATATTAACCGTGCTGATGTGTAAGGCAATGAACCGGTCACTCTTAAATGTGATCATTGGCTCATTTGGCGGAGGCGCAAAAAGTGTTGGCGGCACAGATGAGGAAAAAACAGTACGGGAAATCTCTGTAACCGATGCTGCCATTCTTATGAGCTATTCCAAAAGAGTCGTGATCATTCCAGGTTATGGGCTGGCAGTAGCACAGGCACAGCATTTGTGTCATGACCTTGATAAATTATTGGAAGATAGGGGCGTGGATGTGAAATATGCCATACACCCTGTAGCCGGCCGTATGCCCGGGCACATGAATGTGCTGCTTGCAGAAGCAGATGTTCCCTATGATAAATTAAAAGAAATGGACGAGATCAATGCTGAATTTTCCAATACGGATGTTGCTTTGGTAATTGGCGCTAATGATGTAGTGAACCCTGCAGCCAATAATGATGAATCAAGCCCCATCTATGGCATGCCTATTCTGGAAGTTGAAAATGCAGAGAACATCATTGTCATGAAACGCAGCATGGCTGCCGGTTATGCCGGCATAGAGAATGAGCTGTTCTTCAACCAAAAAACAACCATGCTATTCGGTGATGCAAAAAGTTCGCTGGAAAAATTGGTGAGTGATATAAAATTGAATTAAAAAAATATTATATTTGCAAATTCTGATGTAAAAACAAAAAACCATTTTTGCCATGAGAAGAATAGTTTATTTTTCATTGATCATTGTATCAGGCGCTTTATTCAACTGCACCGACAACACCGAGCTTGAAGAAAGGGTAGAATCCCTGGAAAGAAAGGTAGAAAACCTATCTGCGAATAAGGTGATCAATAATCCCAATACCGCCTCAAATCCCAGCGGAGTTGTGGAAGGCCCGCTCTCTGAGATCACATTTGAAGAAAATGAATTTGATTTTGGGGATATTAATGCAGGAGATATCGTAACGCATATCTTTAAGTTCAAAAATAGCGGGGATGCTCCGCTGATTATTGAAAGCGCTACTGCATCTTGCGGCTGTACAGTGCCAAAATGGCCTAAGGAACCCATACCTCCGGGGGGAGAAAGTGATATAGAAGTAAGGTATGACAGTAAAAATAAAGCAGGGATCCAGCAAAAGACCGTTACGATCAGGGCCAATACACAACCCAATATTACCAAGCTCACTATTAATTCAAATGTGATCAAAACCGGCACGGATAATACAACGGTCCCCTTAAAGCATGATCATGATCATTAAAACGGTGTTCATGTGTTCGTGTGTTCACGTTACCCGAACACTTGAACACATGAACACTTTTCTATATGACGATAAACCTTTAACAATTAAAAATATGCTATCATTTATTTTATTACAAGCCAATCCTCCACCGGACGGTGATTCTGGTATGAATTTTACATGGATATTTTTTGGGGCTATCATTCTGATTTTTTATTTTTTTATGATCAGGCCTCAGCAGAAAAAACAAAAATCTCAAAAAACATTTATAGATTCCATAAACAAAGGCGATATGGTGGTAACTACTGGCGGTATCCATGGGAAGGTACTAAGTACCGAGGATCAACAGATAACCCTTGAAATAGATAGGGGCGTAAAAATCAAGATTGATAAAACTTCAATATCTTTGGAGGCAAGTAAGAGATACGCTAAAGATAGTAGCAGCAGGCAGTAGGCAAAAGGGTGGAATCATCGGATGATTAGATAGATTGTGCGTTGGACTCATCCGATGATTCGAGTTTCGGATTTCGAGTTTCGTCCCGAGTACTCGGGATCGAATTTCGGATTTCGAGTTTCGAGTTTTTGGATTTTTTTCCCATTATTACTATAGAGGGGCAAAGACAATGACTATAAGAAGTGTCGTGTCAAGGATATTTTTTTGAACGATAAACCGAAATAATTAATGAAATTTTCAAAAAATTTACTAGTATGGTTATATAAATCATTCTTTGAAAGAAAAAAAGAAGACCTCACAATAATAATACTATGCATAGTTGCTGCAGCTACTTTTTGGTTTTTTATTGCGATGAACAAGCACTATAATACTGCTAAGATCACCTATCCCATTAAAGTAAATTATGATAAAAATACCTTTATTCGTGTTGCCGATCTTCCCCCGAAAATAGAGTTAAATGTTGCCGGCCAGGGTTGGGATTTACTAAAGAAAACCTTCTGGTTTAATATAAAACCTATTGAATTGCAACCAGCCGATCTGCCTAAAAGCAGGTATTTAACTTCATCTTTTTTAATGTCTGTCGTCTCAGCCCAGCTCAAAGATATCAAGATCAACTACATCATGAATGATACGACCCATCTATACTTTGATTATCGTGTTAAAAAGAAAATAGCGGTTGGTGTTGATAGTGAGGCTATTTCACTTGCCCATAATTTTAGAATTATCAGCCCAATCAGAATTGATCCTGATTCAGTGGAATTTGATGGCCCAGCTGCTTTCATTAATAGTTTGCCCGGCAGAATTCAATTGAATATTCCTGATAAAAAAATAGATGATGACTTTGAGACAGAAATACCCATTCAATATGAACTGGCAAGTGTGGAGGAAGTACTGGTAAGCTTTGAAGTGGCTTTATTCGTTCAGGAAAACAGGAATGCCATATTACAATTAGTCAGTTTTCCGGAGAGCTCCTCTGCCTGGATTGAAAATGATACTATAAGTATTAGTTATTTTACAAATAAAAAAAACAAGGAGCAAGCAAAGGAAGATGATTTTGAAATCGTTCTGGATTATGCCGCATTGGATTTGACCGACACGACTATTGTGCCCACTCTTGTTAAAAAACCGGATTATGTTACTGACCTTACCCTTAACCCTCAAGTTGTTAAAATTTATTATAAAATGAAATAACGGCCAGGAAATTTACTACTAACAAAAAAAATATCTTTTTATATTGAACCTTCCAGATAAACCCCTTAAGATTGGTATTACTGGTGGCATCGGCACAGGTAAAAGCATTGTATGTAAAATTTTTGAACTTCTTGGCATTCCAATATACGATGCCGATGCAAGAGCAAAATGGCTTCTTACACATGATGTAGAATTGATCAAACAAATAAGGCAGCATTTTGGAGAGAATGTATATCTGTCTGTTAATGACAACCAACTCAATAAAAAAATTTTATCTGACAGGATTTATAAAAATCCAAATCAATTAGATTTGCTCAACAGTTTGGTTCATCCAAAAGTGATGGATGATTATGAAAAGTGGCAGAAAAACAATATTCACCATCCATATATCATTAAAGAAGCAGCTTTGCTTTATGAATCAGGAAGTTATCAATATTTGGATAAAATCATTACCGTATATGCACCAGTTTCATTGAGGATAGAAAGGATATTGAAACGCGACCCTCACCGCACAGAAAGCGATGTAAAAGCGATCATGGCAGCACAGATCAGTGACGAGCAGAAAGTAAAAAAAGCGGATTATGTGATATACAATGATGACAAGAAAATGGTGATTCCCCAGGTGCTGGAGTTACATAAAAAGTTTACAAGTACAAAGTAATAAGTTTAGTGTAATGAATAATTTAAGTTATCATAAATCCCGGGTACTCGGGATGAAACTTGACAACAAATGACCAGTACCCAGAACCTAGTGTAGCAACAATTTAGTTTTGCAACATTAATTAGTAATAAATAGATTCTTTCGTTATTAATCAACAAATGGTT
>VRUD01000113.1 GCA_019456305.1 Cytophagales bacterium
ACTTTTTAATCAACTTACGAAGTTATGTTTTTACTATAATATATTAAACATTCGACTTTATAGACAGACACTAATTAAGCCGCTAATTTAAAAACCATAGTACAACTAACAAATATACAGATAATTTTCTAAAATATAGTGGATTTGAAAATAATTATAAATATCTTGAATAAATTTTTATTAACATTTTTCCTCAATTGTCTCGTTGCTATTATAATATGTGCCCAAACGCAGGAGTACGTTATTAATATCAAAAGAGCTGTATCAGCAATTGAGGTGGATGGTAATTTGGATGAATCCGACTGGCAAGAGGCAGATATTGCCAAGGATTTTTACCAGCAATATCCCTACGATACGGGTTATGCTTTATCTAAAACTGAAGTACGATTAACTTATGACGATGATTATTTTTACTTAGGTGTTGTATGTTACGATGAACTTCCGGGGGATTACATTATTCAATCCTTAAAAAGAGACTATTCATTTTCAGTAGGAGATGCTTTTGCTATTTTTATTGATCCCTTTAATGACAAAACAAATGGTTTTGCATTTTATGTAAACCCACCAGGTGCCCGGAGCGAGGGGCTTATAGCAGGTGGTGGAACAAGAGGTGTTACCAGAACATGGGATAATAAATGGTACTCCCACGTAACAAAATATGGTAATAAATGGGTAGCGGAGATGGCAATACCATTTAAAACATTAAGATTTGAAGATGGGATAAGTGAATGGGGGGTCAATTTTGGCAGAAATGATCTGAAAAGGAATGAAAGATCAACCTGGATGCCGGTACCACGCAATTTTGACGAAGCTTCCCTTGCATATACAGGGAAAATACTATGGGATAAGCCACCGGCCAAAACCGGAGCTAATATATCGTTGATCCCATATATCACGGGTAGAATGAATGAAGACTTTGAGAATAATAGTGGTTTTGAAATTACCGGAGATAACGGATTCAAGCCGGCTATTCAGGAAATTCTTGGTATTGACGTTAAAATTGCAGTTACTTCCTCACTGAATTTAGATCTGACTATCAACCCCGATTTTTCACAAGTTGAAGTTGACGAGCAGCAGATCAACCTCACCCGGTTCAGCTTGTTCTTTCCGGAAAAAAGGCAATTTTTTATTGAAAATAGTGATCTCTTTGGTCAATTTGGATTCAGCCAGATCAGGCCCTTCTTTTCAAGAAACATAGGGCTATACCAGGGACAAACGATACCGATCATTGCTGGCGCCAGGCTAAGCGGAAAGATCAATAAGAACTGGCGTATAGGTTTAATGAATATTCAAACCACGAGAGATACTACGCTGGATCTCTATAGTCAAAATTATACTGTTGCTGCGGTACAAAGACAGGTTTTTGGCCCGTCTTACATAGGAGCAATTTTCGTAAACAGACAGGCATATGGCACTAATACAGATAATAAATTTTCTTTTCTTTCCAATAATTTTAACAGAGTGCTCGGCCTGGATTATAATCTTGCATCAAAAGATAATAAATTGCGCGGAAAAGTATTCTATCATCATAGCTTTACACCTGATAAATTATCCCAAAACAGCGCTAATGCTTCATGGCTTATGTACAATTCAAGAAATATCTTTGCCATGTGGAACCACGAATATGTTGGCAAAAATTACATTGCTGATGTGGGTTTTGTACCACATCTTACAAGACCTATTGAAGAAACAGGAAAAGATACTATGATGACCTACTGGCGGCTTGAACCCTTGTTTCAATATAAATTTTATCCCAAATCATCCATTATTAATTATCACGGCCCGGCTTTTAAATCTAACGATTATTTTGAAAAAAATTTAAGCGTTACAGATTATTTCCTTATGCCCCATTACATTATAAATTTCTTAAATACAAGTGAGCTTCAGGTACATCATCATGAGTTTTTTACAAAACTTTTTTTTGACAGAGATGTTACAAATACAGGTCAACCTCGTATTCCTGCCGGAAATTATTATTACCGTAATGTATTAATAAAATACAATTCTGATAAAAGGAAAAGATTCAATTACTTTTTTATTGCCAATTATGGAGGTTACTACAATGGTACAAAGCTCACTTATAATGTTGTATTGAAATTTCGGAAAACTCCATGGGGAAAATTTTCATTAGAATATAAGCACGATAGGATCCGTTTACCGACTCCGCCTGACACAAATGTTAATATAAAAGCTGATATAATTTTAATTGTTCCTAAAATTGAGCTGACTTTCACTAAAAATATTTTCTTTACAACCTTTATCCAATACAATACACAATCTGAAAATATCAATATCAACAGCCGCTTGCAGTGGCGTTTTAAGCCCGTTTCGGATCTATTCATTGTTTATACCGAGAATTATGACCCTATACTGAGTGTAAAGAACAGGGCGTTGGTGGTAAAGCTGACTTATTGGTTGAACTTGTGAAACAAACGCATAGAGAAAAGTCGGCAATCTGCAGTCCCCAGTCGGCAAAAAACAATTGCCGACTGCTCCCGAGTACTCGGGATGGACTGCCGACTGCCGGCTGTGGACTAGTGTTTCTCGTGCGCTTTGCCTCTTTAATGTTTTTTAAAAATGAACAGAATTCTTATTCCGGTTTTTTTTATTTGTAATTTGCTTTTCTGGCCAGAGAGCAACGTTGATAAGATAAATGGTGTTAATTTCGTAGCCCCGGTAAAAATAGTAGGGAATGAATGTATGCTTCCCCTGGCAAAAATTAATGCCAATTGGGTGGCTATAACGCCTTATGCCTATGCTGGGAACAATAAACCTGAGATACAATTTAATTCCGATTGGCAATGGTGGGGTGAAACAAAAGAAGGTGCCAAGGCAACCATTCAATATGCTAAAAAGCATAAACTGAAAATAATGTTAAAACCACACGTATGGGTATTTAAGCAGGGCTGGGCAGGCGATTTTATTCTTCATGACGAAAATGAATGGAGGATTTGGGAACATAGCTATGAAAAATACATAATCTATTATGCATATTTAGCTCAATCAATGGGTGTAGAAATGTTATCAATCGGAACTGAATATAAACGTGCTGTGCAAAAAAGGCAGGAATTCTGGAAAGAGTTGATCATAAAAATAAAGAAAATTTATCATGGCAAGCTCACTTATGCTGCTAACTGGGATAATTTTCAAAACATAACCTTTTGGGATCAATTGGATTACATTGGCATTGACGCATATTTCCCGCTTTCAGATAATAATACGCCAACCGCTAAGGAATTAATGCTGGCGTGGAAACCCTATTTTAATTCCATAAAATCGTTCCAGGCCACTATTAATAAGCCTGTGCTTTTTACTGAATATGGTTACAGAAGCATTGACAGAGCACCCGGGAAACAATGGGAACTGGCAGAAAATCACCGGGACTTCACCGGTCCGGCTAATTTTAATGCCCAATATAATGCATACGATGCTTTGTATCAAACATTTTGGAATGAGCCCTGGTTTTCCGGAGGATTTATTTGGAAATGGTATGATAATCACACAAAAGCAGGAGGAGCTAGTAATACTGACTATACTCCACAGAATAAACCTGTTACTGAATTGATAAAAAAATGGTATCGCAAAAAATAAAAAATTAGTATATTAGCATTTTATTAGTATCGTAAATAATTCATGTCTGCATTAAAACTATCACGTATTGGCGCTATCTTTTATGTGCTTTGGGGTATTTTACATATATTTCTCGGGGGTTTGGTATTATACATTTACTTCACTTTAGGCACTCCAGGTATGCTCTCTTTTTTTGGATTGAAAGATGCTGAGCAATTGCCAGCCGAAGCAAGCAAAATAACCGGTTCTTTAGGCGCTCAGCACGCAGCTAACCTTGCTATTTTTGGCACTGTCGCCATCATTATTGCTTTGGCAGGGATTTGGAAAAATAGTCCTGTTGCTTTCTGGATGAATTTGATAATGGTAGGGTTTGCTGATGTAGCCTTTATTTTTGCTTTTTTTATTCCGGGATACATAAAAGGTGTAGAAGGGATTATCGGGCCGTTGCTCTTTGTTTTAGCCGCCTTGTTTAGCGGTGCCGGATTGCTGACAAAGGCTAAAAAATCGACTGTTGACAGGACGCAGTAGGCAATTGCCTGTTACTCCTGTACATAATTTATTTTTATCAGAATAAAAATATTGTTGCTTTTAAATATATAAATTATGTGTGGGACTAATTGTCAATTTCTTTTTCTATCTTTGTGATGTTATTTTAAACAACTATTTAATTAAAAAATAAATTATGGATGACTCAGTATACAAAATCATCGAACTCGTAGGTACCAGCGAAAAAAGCTGGGAAGATGCAACCAACAATGCTGTGAGTCAGGCAGCAAAAACCCTTCGCGGTTTGAGGATCGCGGAAATAGTAGAACAGGATGCAACCATTAAGGATGGAAAGATCACTGCTTTTCGTTCAAAAGTGAAGCTAAGCTTTAAGTTTGGAGGAAGCTAATTCAAGTTGATCCCGAGTACTCGGGAGAAATCCCGCCTGCCCCCCGAGTTAATCGGGGGTGATGATAATCGGGGCGGGTTCACCTTTCTGTCATTCATCGTCAGACCACTAAGTCTGGGATTTGGGTTGGAAAGTGGTCAGACGAGTAGGATTTCTCAATGTCAATATTCGTCTGGCGTCTTTCTTTCCCTATTTCTATCCCTTAGCCGCCTGACGAGCGCTTATTTTTTCTTTAACTTTTAGTTAACAATTTATTCGTTTTATTCGTAGTATAGCAACTGAAACAAAGCTATCAGTCCTATATTTTATAACCGTTGTTACCTGCCGTTTTTATTCTCTCTTTTACTCTTATTACTTCATCAAGTAGGCCCGCGATATCGTTAATATTGTTGTCTCCTGTGTCCTTTAACATTTCTTCTGTAAATTTAAATGTTCCTCCTACCGGAATACTGTCTGACCATTCTTTCCATTTACCTGCTGTTGCAAGATTTACTATTAAACTATTTAAGTTTTCTTCAATGTCCTCCAACTTTTCAATGGCATTAGTTAACATTGAACGATATTGTTCCGTTGATTTATAGTCAGTTGTTATTTTTATTACTTTGCCCATTGTCTTTTAATATTCCAAGTTATACAATTTAATATCCCCTAAACAATTATTTATAAGAATATCAAGCGAATTATATCCTAAATACCAAAGTCCAACTGCAGTCTTTAATGTGTCTATGCCGTGCTTTTCACACATGTTGATAAAATAATCTTTTATATCTTCGTCTTTGTCACTTTGACAACCTAATTGATCCGCCACTTGTTTCACCCAAGTATCAACAGGAAAAGCTTTTCTTAAATCAGATTTATCAGGTTTTTTAATTTTTAATCCTGAATTTATTAAATAAATATCTCTAATAATAAATGTTGCAATTTTATCAGAAATCGCTCTAAAATTTTCTCCTTTTAGTTCTTTATATACTTTATCAATTCCCTCTGGTTGATTGAGATTATTTCTAATGTATTTGTATATATTTTTTTGTTTTCCATTATTTAAAGAAATAAACTTTAAAACATCTAAAACCATCATTACATCTTCGTCATTACCTAAGAAAATTTTCTTCTTGTAGCTTACTTTTTTCCACACCATCTTAATTTCTTTTCTGCTGATTAAGAGGTTTATAATTGGGTTCTTTGCTGATACTTCCTTTTTAAAAATTTCCTGATAATTCTTACTAAGGGAGTTTCCTCTTGTGATGTTATGATCTTGTTTAAATTTCAGGATATCTTGTTTTTCAAAATATTTTTTTTGCTCTTTGAGTTTATCATATGATTGCTGCAATGTTTTTTCAGAAATAGAATAATAATCTTCTAATTTTCTAATGGTAAATTGAAGGTACTCACTTGATAGCTTATCCCTTCGTCCCCTCATAAATGATCTACCAAAGAAGAAGTTCAATGCCTCCCACCAGTTGCTTTTTAATTTTTTTTCATATTTTTTTCCATTTGTATCACTTAGATGTTCTTTAATGTATTTGTTTCCTAGGTACTCTATGTTTCTCAATATTTTAATTTCTTTTTCCATGTGTAGTAATTCATTTAATCTTTTAAGAATTTGATTGACTAAGGGATCTTGTGGTGTATATCGTAACATACCTCGTAAAAATTCCTCCAACTTTGTCTTGCTCCAATTCGAAAGGTCAATATCAGGAAGATTATCCTCTGGTGTTGCTTCTATTACTGGTCTCATTACTATAATTACTTTAGTTCATACTAATTCCTAAATTACAATATATTCGATAACTCCGCCATAAATTCAAAGCTAATATGGGACAACGTAATCTATTTACGTTATTAATATTTTTATAAGGATAGCACCACGATTTATCGTGGTGTAACAAAATACAATAAAACCATATTAGTCCGCTTTAGCGGACTTTGTTAATTATCTAAAGTCCGCTAAAGCGGACTATCAATATAGATGCTGTTTTTTTCGCCACGATAAATCGTGGCGCTATTCTTATTAATCATCAAAAATCTTATTTTGCTCTTGTTTGATTTATGTAATTATTTCATCACTTGTTTTCATCTGACAAAGATACTAAAATTTGCTGTAATAAATAGAACTTAGCCAATCTTCATTACTGCCAAGTCCGTCACTGGCAGGATTAATCTCCCTGGCCATTTTCATCACGTTATTAGCATTGATCCCATATCCTAAAATTAATTGGATACCCTTTTGAAACATTCCTGGTAGTAATAATAAATATTAAAATTATTTTAAAATATTTACCTAACAGGATGAACAAAATAGCTTAAATAATTGTTAATTAACCCTATTTTATATTTTTTTGTAAAAAATAATAACTATAAATTTACAGTATCATGAATACACTAACTTATTTATCAGCGATTTTATTGATTTCAAATGCAGCTTACAGTCAAATTGATACCACAATTTGGAATGATCTGCAGAAAGTGCAAACCGAATACTATGAACTTTCCGTACCTTCTGTTTGGGCAAATCTTGACCACATGATTGGGTATGGAAAAGAGCAAATCTTTGAAGCAACGGGTAAAGGCCTGCCCTTTAGTTATAACGATGCCATGGTATCAGTTAAAGTAACTCTTTCAAACATAAAGGCTCAAAACCTTAACGAAGTTAAAAAAAATACGACTAACAAGTATACCAAATATACCGATAGAATTTTCGAAAAAAATTATACGTATGATGAAGATAGTCTTACCCTTGCCTCTGGTGAAAAAGTCTATTTACTTCATACAAGATTTTACAGGGAATCTGATACGGAACATCATAGTAAGTTTGACCTGGTAGCTTATTCATCCAAAGCAAAAGCTGGCTACCGTTACAGCATGTTAATTCAGTATCATGATAAGACGTATGAACTTGAAAAAAAATATCATTTGAGAGAATTTGCAAAAAAGCTCTTTAGCTATTTTACACTTAAATAATGAGTAAACACGGACGCATATTAGTCGCCATGAGTGGCGGCATTGACAGCTCGCTGGCCGCGGTTTTGCTGCACGAACAAGGCTATGAAGTGATCGGCATGACCATGAAAACGTGGGATTATGCATCTTCCGGTGGGTCAAAGAAAGAAACCGGATGCTGCAGCCTTGATTCCATCAATGATGCCAGGAATATTGCTGTAAGCCTGGGGTTTCCCCATTATATCCTGGATCTAAGGGAAGAATTTGGTGATCATGTTATTAATTATTTTACAGATGAATACATGGCCGGCAGAACTCCCAATCCATGCGTCTTATGCAATACACACATAAAATGGGATGCACTGCTGAAAAGAGCTGACCAATTGGAGTGTGAAAATATAGCTACAGGTCATTATGCCAATATAAGGAAAGTGGATGAAAAATACTTCATTTCAAAAGGTATTGATGAAAATAAAGACCAGTCCTATGCCTTGTGGGGTGTATCTCAAAAAAGCCTTAGCAGGACTATGTTTCCATTAGGCAATTTGAAAAAGTATGAGATCAGGGAAATGGCATTGAAAAGAGGGTTTAAAGAACTGGTAAATAAATCAGAATCTTATGAGATATGTTTTATTCCTGATAATGATTACAGAGGTTTCCTGAAACGCAGGGTTAATGGATTATCAGAGAAACTAAAAGGAGGCGAATTTGTGCTGGAAGATGGCACGGCAGTTGGAAAACATGAGGGATACCCTTTTTATACGATCGGACAAAGGAAAGGACTGGGTATAGCCCTGGGGTATCCTGCTTATGTGAAAGAAATTCAAAAAGATCAAAACAAGGTGGTTTTGGGAAGATTGGAAGAACTTTCTATGAACGGAATGTGGGTACATAAGATCAATATGGTCAAATATGATGACCTGAAAGGCAAAAAAACAGAAACTGTAACCAAGATCAGATACAATGATAAAGGAACTCCAGCCGTTATAGAACAAAATGGTGATAGAATTAAAGTTCATTTTCATGAAAACGTTTATGCTATAACACCCGGACAGGCAGCAGTGTTTTATGAAGACGGTGACGTGATCGGAGGTGGGTGGATTGAATCGAGCTTTAATGTGTAGCAATAGCAGTTAATAGCAGTTAAAAACGGTTAAAAATGGTTGCAATGGAAATCCCATTTCAAAAAGTAACCGATATTAACCGATATTAACCGATATTAACTTTATATAAGAGAATAACTGCTGAAAATGAAAAATGAGAAAATACTAAAAGAAATTGTTAATAAGATCATTTCAGTCTCTGGTGCAGAGAAAATCATCCTATTTGGATTTTCCTTTTTGCTCTTAGTCATTATTTTTTCCGGATGCAAACCCTCCAAAGTTGACCCTGCCCAGGTTGATCTCGGCTACAACTACTTCCCCTTGGCGATAGGTGATTCCATCATTTATGATGTTCTGACAATTGATTATTCCTCCCTTGGTGGCTTCATAGACACACAAAATTACCAGCTATTGGAAGTAACAGCCGATACTTTTATTGACAATGAATCAGATATTGCCTGGCGTCTTGAAAGATTTTCCAGGCCTGATAGTTCTGCCAATTGGCCCCTTGATCCGGATTCTGTATGGACAACAAAAGTTACATCATACCAGGCAATTAAAGTTGAAAGTAACATCCCATATATAAAATTGATTTTTCCCGTGGAAAATGGAGTTATATGGGATGGCAATGCATTAAATACAATAGAAACAAAAGAAGGTGAAGAATATAGAATTCGAGATTTAGGTTTAGCAGATACAATTGGGAATAATATCTTTAATAATACATTGAAAGTTATTCAACCCTTTATTACCTCTCAGATAGGAAAATATGAAAGATCGGAAGTATATGCCAGGAACCAGGGTTTGATATATAAAGAGTCAATTTTAGTAGACTATTGCGATGATCCGGGATGTATATTCTTAGATAGTATTGTATTTGGGAAAAAATACTTTCAGATATATAATTACTCAAATAAAGAGTAAAAGCCACAGATTCACAGAAACTAAATTTTCACATGAGATTTTCTTTTTTATTTAATATAGGGTTGATTATCACTTTATCGTTTTTAAAAAATGCCACACAGGCACAAACAAAAAAATATGTGATTTATTTTACCGATAAAAACAATACCCCCTATTCTGTTAACAAACCTGAAGAATTCCTTTCTCAAAGAGCTATACTGAGGCGGCAAAAACAAAATATCCTCATTACTAACAGAGATCTTCCTGTAAATAAAGTTTATGCTGATTCATTAAATTCACTCGGGGCTAATATGTGGTACACTTCCAAATGGTTTAATGCTGCCGTTATTGAAGCTGATTCAGTCACACAAAGCGTCATTAATAATTTAGGATTTGTGAAGAATTC
This sequence comes from Cytophagales bacterium, assembly GCA_019456305.1. Taxonomy (NCBI): domain Bacteria; kingdom Pseudomonadati; phylum Bacteroidota; class Cytophagia; order Cytophagales; species Cytophagales bacterium. The sequence goes on from VRUD01000113.1 coordinate 9,818, forward strand.
TGAAAATTTAACCAAAAAACGTGTTTCCTCAGTGGTAGAAAAAAAACTTGCATTTGAAAAAAATTCTTTTCCAAAGAGGGTTGCTAAAACCAACAAAATAAATATCAATTATGGCCCTTCCTTTAACCAGGCAGCAATGATCGGTGCAGACATCATGCATGCAGATGGATACAGGGGGGAAGGCATGATCATTGGTATATTAGATGCGGGTTTTGCTAATGCCAATATATTGCCTGTATTTGACAGCCTGTTTGCAAACAACCGGATTTTAGGTACTTATGATTTTGTGACAAATGATCTTTCTGTTTATGAAGACTATTGGCATGGTACTGCGGTGCTTTCAACGATTGGAGGGTATCTTGAAGGCCAGATCATTGGAACGGCATATAAAGCAAGCTTCTTTCTGTTTAGAACCGAAGATGTTTCCAGCGAATTTCATATTGAAGAAATAAACTGGCTTATTGCCGCTGAATATGCCGATAGCGCAGGGGTAGATGTGATAAATACTTCTTTGGGATATACCGATTTTGACGATCCCACTATGAATTATACTTATGCAGACATGGATGGCAATACCGCCCTGATCACCCGTGCTGCAGACTTTGCCGCTGCCACAGGTATGCTGATCGTGAACAGT
>VRUD01000114.1 GCA_019456305.1 Cytophagales bacterium
AACCTGGAGAGTCATCCGATGATAACCACCCCTTGTCATAGTCATTGTCATTGTCTATTGTCATATTGTCTACTGCCTATTGCCAACTGCCAACTGCATTTCCTTATTCCCTATTCCCCTATTTCCTTTATTTCCTTATCCCCTGAGTCGTACAATTTTTCAAAAGTCTCTGCTTTATAGACCAAAGCGTCAAGAAGATGTACTTTTGAAATAATATCTGATTTCTTTTTAGACGACATTTTTAATACAGGATTTATGTAAATACACTTCTCATTGAATCTAATGAGTAAACTTATAATGGATCTTTGATAATAATAAAGAGCTTTATTAAAATCATTTTGTTTTAGGTATAAATTTCCGAATCCACAATAAGTCTCTGACACTAATGAATGATTTTGCCCCACCGTTTTAAGCATTATTTTCAGGGATTTATTGTAAAGATACAGCGCTTTTGTAAAAAATTCGTTGCGAGCCTCCTTCGTAGGGGTTAAAAATTTTGAAACCCTATGCCGAACAGCTCCTTTTGCAACATAAACATTTGCAATGTAAAGATTATCCCAGGCAACATTGAAATGCTCATTGCCAAAATTCATAATATCAATTGCCAGGGATTTATTGTGAAATTCAAGCGCTTTATCGTATTCGCCCATATTCAGATAGACTATCCCAAGGTTAAAATAACTATAAGCTACATACATATTATTTTTCCCTAACACTTTTAAGCGAATTGATAAAGCTTTCTCGTTATATTCCAGCGCTTTTTTAAGATCGCCTGTTTTACTATAAACTTCAGCGATATTATTATAGCTTGCTCCTACTGATCCATGCCATTGACCAACCTCTTTAATGCGTATCCTTAAAGCTTTTTCAAAAAAATCCAATGCCCTGCCATAATCTCCCTGATAGAAATAAATTGTCCCGATATTATTATAATTTGCAGCTGTATACATATTCTGCTCCCCGAGATATTTTATATTTATGGATAATGACCTTTTAAAAAATTCAAGCGCCTTGTTGTAATTATTTATGTTTGAGTAAACGCTTCCAATGGCATTATAGATATGAGCAATTAATTCATAGTCATTACCTAATTTATTTTTTACTGTTTCAAGCGCGTTATTCAAATAATTCATTGCCGTTTTGTTTTCCCATTTTATTCTATAAAAATCACCTAGATAAAGATAACATTGCACAAAACTTTTCCAGTCATTTAATTTTTCATAGACCACGCTGGCTTTTTCATAATAGAAAATGGCGCTATCAGGTGATTTGTAATAAAATGAGTCACCTTTTGAAATGTAGTAATCGGCATTCTTTATAGCTTCCTCCTTCTGAATGCTATCGTAGGACATGTTGGCTAAAGTAGTATCGGCATCCTGAGCGGAGGAAAGATCGTTAAAAAGTAAAAAGTAAAAAGTAAAAAGTAAAAATATGGAGGCAGTTTTTTTCATTTTAAATTGTCTTTGGATTTACTTTATTTTATTGCGTAAATAAATTATTTTTTTGTAAATTTGCAAATCGTATTAATATTAAATACTTTCAAGATGGAAACTATCTGTATCACTAAGGAAAGGTATGAATACTTAACAAAATGCGAAAGATTAGTGGATATGGAGTTTGAAGAGAAGTTTTCAAAAAAGTTTATAGCAGAAGTCAGAGAAAGCGAAGAAGCATATAGAAATGGTGAATATAAAGAAGTAAGAAGTAAAAAAGAAAGAATAAAACTCTTTTCATAGATTTAGACATCATGACCATGTTTACAAATAAACAAGGCTCTATTCTAAAATTTAGTTGATAGATAAATTTTTATTATTTTTGTACTAAATAAAGCACTTTCACAAATGACAAGTAAAGAAAAGTCATAAAAAAAACATTGAGCACCGTAGGTGCGACCTGTTTGTAGAAAGAAAGATCACAAAAAAAATAAGCGCTGTAGGTGCGTCCTGTAAAAGAATTATTCTAACTACAATAGCAATTTCAGATTGAATATGACGAAAAATATCTTTTTGAATGGATTGAATAACAGGACGCTCCTACGGAGCTTATTATTTTTATTTAATGTTCAATACTACAAACAGGTCGTCCCTACGGGACTTGGATTGTATTTAAACTACCAACCAGTTTTTATAATAGAGCCATAAACAACGCTAATGAAAAAATCACTATTATCAATACCAATAGCCGGCTTAATAACGTTAGCCCACGCCCAGATCATTTTGGATTCAACCGATATTGCGGGTGTGAATACGATTATTGTTCAGGCAACTGATACCATTCCCCCTGTAGGTCTATCCACAGGCCCTGCCGGGGCAGCACAAACCTGGGATCTTTCAGCGCTTGAGACCGATATTTTTTCTGTTTTGAACTTTGAAGACCCGGCTTCTTTACCCAATTTCTCAGATTTCCCTAATTCAAATTTAAGCCTGAGACAATCCACTTCTACTGTATCCGTTTTCCTTAAAAAATCAGTTGACGGTCTTTTTGTACAGGGATTTGCCGGGGATATTTTCAATTCAGGTGATACTATTTCCGTACCTTTTAATCCTGTGCAAACCGTTTTAAAATTTCCATACACCTACCAGGATTCCTTTTGGGATATTTCGCGTTTTGTTTTGACCTTTGATGTTGATATTATTACTGCCGGGTATGATTCAATAAGGATTAATCATACATCTATTAAAAAAGATACAGCCGATGGTTACGGCACTGTTATTACACCTTTAGATACCTTTTCGTGCTTAAGACTCTACGATGTAACAATGGATTATGATACCATATATGGGTTAAATCCAATTTTTGGATGGTTATTGATACCTCCTACTCCAGGAGTGCTTGATGAAAATCCAATCCTTGACACCACAAGGACTTATAGCTGGCTTGCCAAAGGTGTTGGATATTCATTGGTTGATATTGATGTGGATGGTGCCGGTAATATCATTGAAACGAGCTACTTACGTGTAAGACCAGGTGCAATGGTTGCTTACATTCCTTCGTATAGTATGAGTTGTTGTTGTGATACATGCTTATGTATTTGTGGTGTTAGCGCTACTGTAGGTGTAGAAGTAGCAGGAGGAGTACCTCCTTATACTTATCTATGGGATGATAGCCTTGCTCAGGACTCATCTACTGCTACCGGTCTTTGTGCAGGGGGTACCTACACAGTGAGAGTAATTGATTCGGCCAATATTGACACGGCTTATGCTACAGTCGTTATTATTGAACCGCCTCTCCTTATTACAGATTCAATATACGCTACCCCTGATACTGCTGGTGGGAACAATGGTACTGCAACCATATCTGTATCAGGAGGCATGCTTCCTTATACTTACCAATGGTCATCCGGAGATACAACTGCAAATATTTCGGGTTTAGCTGCAGGAACTTATTTTGTAACAATAACTGATGCAAATGGGTGTACTTTAGCAGATTCTGTTACGGTAGGATCAGTTACTTCCATAAATGAGCCGTTAACGCTAAGCAGCCATATAAAGCTTTACCCCAATCCAACTACCGGGATATTATATATAGAAATGCCAAAAATTGGTAATGCAACAATTTTTGTACTTAATCTATTGGGTGAAATAGTGGCTCAAATGGATAATGTTAATGACTTTGCATCACTTAACCTCGGGGAATTGGTTGAGGGAACTTACTTTATAAAGATTCAAACTTCTAAGCAACTATTTACTTCAAAACTCTCTTTGATAAGGTGAGTATAAAAATAAAAAAATCAGTTTTTTTGTAACTAAATTATATTTATCTATCTTGCGCCCCCATTTTTAACTAAAATTAAAAATCATGAAAAAGTTATTATTTTTAACCGCGATGCTTAGCTTCTTCACGTATGCTAACGCACAAATTACCATTGACTCAACTGATTATGCAACTTTTGGGGATACAATTTTTATGGCCAATGATACAATTCCAATAGATACCGGTATTTCTGTTGGAGGCACAGGATTCCAAATCTGGGATTTTACTAATTTATTACTTAATGAATTTGACACAATAATTTTTATTCATCCTGATTCAACACTCTTTGGAAGTGGTTTTCCGTCTTCTAATTTAGCTACTGAAGATACTATAATATCAAACTACCAAACATCTTCCGCAACACAGCTTACTAATGATGGATTTGCCGGTGATCCTTTTGGGTTTGGTGTTACTGCCTCTGCAGTTTTTGACCCGCCTCAAAAAATACTGGATTTCCCTTCCACTTTCAATGATTCTTTTACAGACACTATAAAATACACTGCAGTTATCCCTGTAACACTCCCACCTCCTGCTCCTGCAGGGCTTGATTCTATTAAAGATATCCATGAGAGCTATATCAGTAGTGATATAAGTGCATTTGGCACAGTAATGTTGCCTGGCGATACATTTAATACGATAAGGCAGTTTTATACAGAAGAGACAATTGATAGCGTTTTTATATATTGTAGTAATCCTCTAGGTTGTTTCATTTTTCCGTTTGGTTGGACCTTCATACCCGGAGGGCTTGTTGCCCAGCTTCCTGAAAATCCGATCACGGATACAACCTATACTTATAGCTGGTGGGCAAAGGGGGTAGATTTTCCTGTTGTTGAAATAGAAACAGACAACCCAGCCGGAAATGTTCTAGCCGCAAGGTTTAAAATTGGTAGTGCGGTAATAGCAAATATTATTTCCACAACTGATGCCAGTTGCAGCTATAATTGTGATGGTCAGGCAGTTGTAACGGGTATAAGCGGTGTTTCCCCATACAACTTTATATGGGATGATCCTGCTAACCAAACCAATGATACAGCTACGGGCCTTTGTCCGGGAACTTATATTGTGACGGTAATTGATGCAGTTCCTGATACAGCCTATGCTACGGTTTTTATTGGACCAGATACCCTCACTATTACAGCAACTTCAACTTTTAATAGCTGTAATAGTGATACCGTCAAAAGTATAACTGTTTCGGTAACAGGAGGAACATCACCTTATGAATACAGCTTGGATAGTGTAAATTTTCAAACCAGCAGCACTCTATCAGGATTAGCGGCAGGCAATTATGATATTTATGTCAGAGATGCAAATGGTTGTATGGATACTATTATTAACGTAACTATTACAGACCCGCCTGCTCTTACAGGAACCATAGGTTCAACCGATGAATCCTCTGCCGGTGCAAATGATGGAACAGTATGGGTAAATGCAAGTGGCGGTACCCCCTCTTATACTTACCTCTGGATGCCGGGCTCACTGACAGGTGATTCCGTTATCGGTCTCTCACCGAATACTTTTACGGTAACAGTAACTGACGCCAACGGATGCATTTTTACCGGTACCGATACAGTATTTGCAGGGCCAACTGGCGTGAAGGAGTTATTTAATGCTGGAAATAGCAAGCTATATCCCAATCCAACTACAGGCATTTTAAATATTGAAATGCCGGGAGTTAAGGATGCGACAATTTTTGTCTATAATCTTTTAGGAAAAATAGTTGTTGAAATTGACAAGCTCAGTGAATTTGCCTCAATAAACCTGGCAAAATTAACCGAAGGAACCTACTTTATAAAAATTCAAACAACTGACCGGGTAATTAACAAAAAGCTAAGCCTGGTTAGATAATAAATGATCAAGTGAACAAGAAGGGGCATTTGCCCCTTTTTTTTGTAATTATCTATTTTGAAAACCAAAGACCTTATCCAACTTTACAAACAGGACAGCATCATTGGTACCATTGCCGAGCGTATTAAGCCTTGTAAGCCTGTTCATTTACAACTCAAAGGATTGGTAGGTAGTCTGGATGCTGTTATTGCCACAGCCATTAGTGAGCTGGTTCAGCAAAACCATCTTTTCGTCTTGCGGGATAAAGAGGAAGCTGCTTATTTTCAAAACGATTTACAAAATTTAATAAATGACAAGAGCATTCATAGTGATAATGGTAATGTGAAAGAAGCAGGCAATGGGGAATTGACAGTCACCCCGAGTACTCGGGGGGATCTCAGCGGAGTTTATGCAGATACAGCCGGGGCTCCGATAAGTAAATTGCCTGCCGTTTTACTCTTTCCAGATTCCTACAAAAGACCACTTCAATTTGATCAGGCTGACAATGCCAACATGCAGATGCGTGTTGAAGTCCTTACCAAGATCAGCCAGGTTGAAGAAGCAGCTAAATTGCCTACTGTCAACTGTCAACTGCCTGCTGTTCTCATAGTTACTTATCCCGAAGCGCTTGCTGAAAAGGTGGTCAACAAGAACACCCTAAAAAAAAACACCTTTCTGGCCGGTGTAGGTGATAAAGTAAATACAAGTTTCATTAATAAATTATTAACTGAACTTCATTTTGAAAAAAGTGATTTTGTATATGAAGCCGGGCAATTTGCTATAAGAGGTGGAATTATTGACATCTACTCTTATGCTCATCAATTGCCTTACAGGATTGAATTGTCCGGGGATGAAATTGAAAGTATTCGTACTTTTGATCCGGATACCCAACTATCCATAGAGCAAGTAAAGCAGATATCTCTCATTCCTAACACCTGTCTGACACCACAACTTTGCCCGGGCAGGAACAGGCAGGCTCAAACTATAGATGCCTCGTCTCTACAAGAATCATTTCTTAATTTTTTACCCGATAACACTAAAATATGGATTAAAGATGTACAATTTACTTTAGATATCATTGAAAAAACCAGCCCTCCCCTAACTCCAAGCCAACTTGAATCGGAGAAACGGGGAATCGGAGAAACGGAGAGAGGGAAAACGAAGCGATTCACCGATTCACCCATTCACCCATTCACCGATTCAGGGGGACCTAGGGGGGCTATGGGGGTTAGGGTGAGAACCGATAAGGGGGAAAAAGAAGAGGGGATAGAAACCGCAGGCAATATTCTTAAACAATTAAGATCAAAAGTAACCATCGAATTTGGTAAACAATTTTATTTTGAACCTGATGCCGTATCCCGGGAAGTCGTGGAAATCTTTACTTTTGACGCTGCACCTCAACCTTCATTCCATAAAGATTTCAAATTGCTTACAGCTAATTTGAGGGATAATCAATCCGGGGGTCTTGTAAATATTATAGTAGCCGAAGCATCTAAACAGACAGAAAGACTTGCTACGATCTTTGAAGAGTTGGACCCTTTTGTAGAATTTCACAGTATTAATATCGCACTCAGAGAAGGATTTATTGACAAAAGACCTCACCCCCAACCCCTCTTAGATAACGGGATAGAGGAAATAAAAGAAACAAAGGGAATAAGGGATGAGAGCCCCGTTATCATAGAGGGAATAGAGGAAAAAAAGGAAATAGAGGAAATATTTACCGGCATAGCCTGCTACACAGACCACCAGATATTTGACCGTTTTTATAAACATAATATAAAGGCCAAACACACTAAATCAAAAGCGCTTACATTAAAGGAATTAAAAACCCTGCAACCTGGTGATTTTGTAACGCATATTGATCATGGTATCGGACGTTTTGCCGGATTGGATATGATTGAAGTAAGGGACGTACACAACGAAAAACCAAAGATGCAGGAGGCCATCCGGATTGTTTATAAGAATGATGACTTGCTGTATGTCAGCATTCATTCACTGCATAAAATTTCAAAATATAGTGGCAAAGAGGGTACTCCACAAATAAGCAAGCTCGGATCTCAGGAATGGAGCAACAAGAAAAAGAAAATTAAAAAAAAGGTAAAAGATATAGCCAAAGACCTTATTGAGCTTTATGCCAAAAGAAAGGCTGCGCACGGATTTGCCTTCAGTGAAGACAATTTTATGCAGGCAGAACTGGAATCTTCTTTTCTCTATGAAGACACGCCTGACCAGGCAAAAGCAACTGTGGATACGAAGAAAGACATGGAATCACCTCATCCAATGGATAGGTTAGTGTGCGGTGATGTAGGCTTTGGTAAAACCGAAGTGGCTCTCAGGGCGGCATTCAAAGCATGTTGTGAAAGCAAGCAGGTTGCGCTATTGGTTCCAACTACTATCCTTGCTATGCAGCATTACAACACATTTATAGAAAGACTTCAGAAATTTCCCTGCAATATTGAATACATCAACAGGTTTAAGAGCAGCAAAAAAATTAAGGAAATACTTGATAAAGTTAAAAATGGAGAAGTTGATATTCTGATTGGCACGCACCGTATTATCAGCAAAGATGTGAAATTCAAAGACCTGGGTTTGCTGATCATAGATGAGGAGCAGAAGTTCGGTGTTACAGTAAAAGAAAAACTTAAACAGTTGAAAGTGGACGTTGATACCCTGACATTAACGGCCACACCTATTCCACGGACTTTACACTTTTCACTTATGGGAGCAAGAGACCTTTCAATTATCAACACGCCTCCGCCTAACAGAAAGCCCATAACCACCCGGCTGTTTACTTTTCCTAAAGATATCTTTAGGGATAATGATAATTTTTTATGCGATGCAATCCACTTTGAGCTTCATAGAGGCGGACAGGTGTTTTTTGTACACAATCGTATCAGGGATATAGAAGAAGTAGCAGGGGTTTTGCAAAGATTGGTACCTGACGCCCGCATTGCAGTTACCCATGGGAAAATGGAAGGCAACAAGCTGGAAAAGGAAATGTTAAAATTTATCAATGGAGAATATGATCTGCTTGTTTCTACCAGTATTATAGAAAACGGACTGGATATACCCAATGCCAACACAATCATTATCAATATGGCGCATATGTTTGGCCTTTCAGACCTGCATCAGATGCGAGGAAGAGTAGGACGTTCTAATAAACAAGCTTTCTGTTATTTAATTGTACCACCTCTTTCAACTTTACCATCAGACGCTCGCAAAAGGTTATCTTCCCTGGAAGAATTTTCAGACTTGGGAGATGGATTCAACGTAGCCATGCGCGACCTGGATATCAGGGGTGCGGGAAATTTGCTGGGTGCTGAGCAAAGCGGGTTTATTCACGAATTGGGCTTTGACATGTATCATAAGATACTTGATGAAGCTGTTGAAGAATTAAAGCTGGGAGAATTTAAAGATTTATTTAAGGATAATAATTCAGGGACGAAGGATGGGATATTTGTTAAGGATTGTATTATAGAAACCGACTTACAGATGCTTATTCCTGAAGATTATGTTTCACACGTTGCGGAGCGATTGAATCTATATTCCGAGCTGGACAGCATCAAAAATTTAGAATCTTTACACAAATTCAAAAACTCTTTAATTGACAGATTCGGCCCTATACCTGGTGAAGTAAAAGAGCTGATTGAAACGGTAAAGCTCCGCTGGAAGGCTAAGGAGCTGGGTTTTGAAAAGCTTATTCTCAAAAATGAAACAATGAAGGGGTATTTTATGGGATATGGAAAATGGAAGACGTCACCCCTAACGGGTGACCGCCCGAAAGGGTGGGAAGATGGAAAATGGAAAAATACTTCTTCGGCTTCCTTTACGGGAAACTTTGCAGCAACCGAAGATTATTACCATTCAAAAACTTTTGGGAGTATCATTCAGTATGTTCAAAGCCATCCTCAACATTGCATGCTCAAGGACATAAATGGAAAACGGATCATTATATTTGAGGAGGTAGAGACAGTAGGTCAGGCGCTTGATAAGTTAGATACTATTATTGGAACTTGTGTGATGGCTTGATTTACCAATATGCAGCCTATTATAGCGTTTCACTAAAATAATAACAAATAAAAAATAATTACTATCCTCAATTATTCATAAAATCCCAATTTCAGAACACAAAGTTACGATTTTATGCCGCCTGTTGATTTGTTTATGATGCTGCTTAGTATATT
>VRUD01000115.1 GCA_019456305.1 Cytophagales bacterium
GCGCATAATTCGGTAGGGAGCATCACCGAAGACAAATCGGGAAACCTCTGGTTCGGCACTAATGGCGGGGGGGTGAGTTTTCTGCGGATGCCGGAGATGAAGAAGGGAATAAAGGGAATAAAGGAAATAAAGGAAATAAGATTTGAAAATCTTACTACTAAAGACGGCCTGGCAGATGACGTGGTGTACGACTTAGTGGAAGATACCGAAGGCAATATGGTTTTTGGCACCAATTTGGGCTACAGTGTGCTGATAGGCGGAGCAAGCTCCCCTGTGTTTAGCGGAGGGTTAGCAAAATGGGAAATATATAATAATAACACCGGCTACCCCATAAAAGACCTCAACACCAATGCCATGTGCATAACAAAAGTGGGGCTGCCTTATGGCACTAAAGAAGATATAGGCGTAATATGGGGCGGTTGCGGAGATGATAAGGTGATACGTTTTGATCCCAGGGCGGTACTTAAAAACCCCGACCCGCCAACGGTTGTCATTCAGAGCATACGCATACAAGAGGAGAATATTTGTTGGTATAACCTGACTTCACCCCCCGGCCCCCTAAAGGGGGAGTCAGCCCGTGGTGAAGGGGGAGAGCCACGCGCAGGCCTGCCTGCCGTCCCGCCAAAGGCGGGATCAGCGCAGGCAGGCAAGTCCCCTTTAGGGGATTTAGGGGTAAAAGACAGTACCACCCTCTCCCAACAAGAAGTAATAACCTACGGACACACATTATCTACAGCCGAGCGCGACACCATGCGCCTTCGGTTCGGAGATATAGAATTTGACGGTATCACCCGCTTTTATCCATTGCCAGAAAACCTCGTGCTGCCTTATCAATACAATCATGTTACGTTTGAGTACAATGCGATAGAAACGGGCAGGCATTTCTTAGTGAATTACCAATACATGCTGGAAGGGCAGGATGAAAAATGGAGCCCCATCACCAAAAAAACAGAGGTAACCTATGGCAACCTGTATGAAGGGGAATACACCTTTTTGCTCAAAGCCCAAAGCCCGGACGGTATTTGGAGCGAGCCGGTAACTTATACTTTCAAAGTATTGCCCCCATGGTGGCGCACATGGTGGGCGTATGGGATATATGGCTGTAATGGCGTGTTAGTTATATGGTTAATTGTGTGGGCAAACGGGAGGCGGCTGGTATCTCAGAAAAAGGTGTTGGAGCAAAAAGTACAGGAAAGAACAGAGGAGCTGAGCACAGCAAATGAGGAAATAACGCAGCAAAGAGATGAAATAGGGGTGCAGAGAGATGAATTAGAAAAACAAAAAGAGCTTGTTGAAGAAAAGAATAAAGACATAACAGACAGCATCCTGTATGCAAAGCGAATACAGGAAGCCGTATTGCCTCCATTAGAGCACGTTTCAAAACATCTGCCCGAACACTTTATACTCTTTCAACCCAGGGACATCGTAAGCGGAGATTTTTACTGGGAAGCGCAGAAAAACGGCAAATGGGTTTTTACAGCAGCAGATTGTACAGGCCACGGAGTACCGGGCGCATTTATGAGCATGCTTGGCATATCGTTTTTAAACGAAATCGTCAACAAAAATGGGATACTCCACCCTGGTAAAATACTTGACCATCTCCGCCAGAATGTAATCACATCACTACACCAAACAGGAAAAGAAGGCGAAGCAAAAGACGGGATGGACATCGCGCTCTGCGTATTCGATATTGAAGGTGGTAAGGAAAAATACAACCTAACCAAAGTCCATTTTGCCGGAGCCAACAATCCGCTTTATCTGATTAGGAATAAAGAACTAATAGAATACAAAGCAGACAAAATGCCCATCGGCACACATATTGAAAAAGAGATAAAACCCTTTACCACCCATGAAATACCACTCAAAAAAAACGACTTCCTCTATTTTTTCTCAGACGGCTATGCAGACCAATTCGGAGGTAAAGAAGGAAAAAGATTTAAGTCAGGCCATTTCAGGAAGCTGCTCGTGTCAATCCATAAACAAACAATGAAAAAGCAAAAAGCCATCCTTAAATCCACCATAGAAGAATGGAAATCGCACCCCGACCCCTATAGCCCAGATGGCAGAAGTTTTGAGCAAATGGATGATATTTTAGTCATTGGCATCAGGGTGTAAAGGAAATAAGGCTTGGCCATCATCGGATGACTCTCCGGGTTGTGAGTTGGGGTCATCCGATGAATTTGCTGGGAATAAAGGAAATAAAGGAAATAAAGGAAATAAAGGAAATAAAGGAAATAAAGGGAATAAGGGAATAAAGGATATATCCCTATTCCCTTATTTCCTTCTTTTAATTATGTATATTTCGTCATCGTCATCGCTTTGGATACATACATGGCAGGCAGGTCGGATGGCACAACCCGCATGCCAGCAGAGCCATCCGATGGCGGCCAACCCTTTATTCCCTTCCCGCCTGTCTGGCGGACAGGTATTTCCTTATTTCCTTATTTCCTTTATTCCCTTATTTCCTTCTTTTAATAGTGAATTAAAATATAATTTAAAAAATTTAAAATATTTCACAAATAAATCTTTCAAATTAAAATTATTTTTTTTTACTTTGCGCCTGCTTGTCCGCCACTGTGTTTTGGCAGAGGGCACACCGAAGTCACTTTGGGTACTCCGTGGCATACAGGTGCGGTATAATTATTTTTTTTCAAATTAAAAATCTTATTCAAAATGAAAAAGGCATTCAACCCCAGTCCTACGGACGGGGTAAACAAATTTCAATCCCGATATGATCAAGGATCATTGTCGGTGAAAAAGAAAATTCACAACTTCGTTTTGCTTTTTGCAATTGGCATATTAGCACATTTTCAAGTTATCACGTTATCTTACGCACAATGTGACGCCCTGGGCAATGAATGTGCTCCAAATATTGATCCTTTTGTTTGTACTGAGTATAATCATGTTGTAGTGGGTTCAGGTGAAGTTGCAGAGTTCGTAACAACCTTTTATGCAGGAGAAAAGTATAAAATTGTTGCTTGTGGCAGGGATGGTTTAGGCAATGTAAATTTCAAGCTGCTGAATAGTAAGCGGGATTTACTCTTTGATAATGCTAATGAAAACGGTGCCCCTATATGGGAATTTGAATTTAATTCAACGAATAATTATATCATTCAGGCAGAATTAACTTCAGGCGCCCGCAAAGAATTAACCTCCGGTGAACGTAAAGGCTGTATTGTAGTTTTAATTGGCTTTGATTATCACTAATTTGGTCATTAGTCATTAGTCATTTGCCACTCCACAGACCACCCCGTGTCAGTGGGTCATTAGTTATTTGCCGTTCCACAGTCCAACCTGCGTCATTAGTCATTGAGGAAAGCAAAATGACCAGTGAATAACAGTTATGCAAATTAATATCAACAGCAATTCCAGTGGGAGTAGAAGTTTATTCCTCCCACTATTATTGTTGATACTCCTTCCCTTTAACCTCAAAAGTCAACAAACATCAACATTTAACTATCTACGTAATTACACTGCTAAAGAATACAATGCGATACCCCAAAACTGGGCAATAGTGCAGGACAAAAGGGGGGTAATGTATTTTGGTAATAGTAAAGGTGTATTAGAGTATGATGGCGTAACCTGGAACTTAATTTCTATTCCCAATGAAATAATTCGTTCATTAACAATTGACGATAATAACCTGATCTATGTAGGTGGAGATGGACAAATTGGTTATTTAGCACCAGATTCAGTCGGGGAAATGCAATATTTCTCCCTGCTAAAATTTATTAATGAACAAGACCGCCATTTTTCTAATGTCTGGAATGCTTATGCTACTGCTCAAGGTGTTTATTTTCAAACATCAAAAAAAATATTCCGTTGGAATGGAGAAAATATGAAGGTTTGGAATGCAAATAAAGCTGAAGATTTTAATGCAATGTTTTATATTCCTCCCCTGTATAAAAATAAACAACATTTCGGGGGAATCTTTATACGTCAAAAGGGAAGGGGTTTGATGAAAATCGAAGGTGATTCCTTGGTTTTGCTACCAAATGGCGCTCTATTTGCCAACCATGGGATTTATTGCATGCTGCCATTTAATCCACACAGTAGAATTTCTTCTATTCCACAGGGTAGAGAGCAAATATTAATTATTTCCACAAATATAGGATTATTTCTTATGGATGCCGCTAACAGTCGTATTATCTACCCTTTCCATACTTCATTAGAGGATTTTTTTCTTAATTATACAGCATATAAAGGAACTGTTTTACCTGACCCGGCAAATTCGGGAGAACAGTATTATTCAATAGGTACAATAGGTGGGGGCAATGTAATTATCAATTCAAAGGGAGAAGTAATTCAGTTATTAAACAGGAATTCAAACTTGCAAGATGAGACAATATGGTTTCAATATTTAGATCGCCAAAAAAACCTTTGGCTTGCCTTAGATAATGGTGTATCAAAAGTAGAAATTAGCTCACCGCTTACTTTTGTCAATACCAACGCTGGTTTAGAAGGTAGAGTAGAATCCATTACCAGGCATAATGGAACCTTATATGTTGCAACAAACCGTGGGGTTTATTATTTACCTTCTATCACCGGTAAACGGAGCACCGGCAAGCAAAATCAACACAGTAAGTTGTCTCCTTTTGAACTATACCTGCCCCAACAAGTTGCAGGGATACCCTCAGAATGCTGGGATTTACTTTCTGTTAAAAACACACTGTTAGTGGCAGCAAATCAAGGCGTATTTCAAATCAATGTAAGCAAGTCTGAAGCCAGACGTCTTAACAGGGAGAATTACCTGGCACATAGGGTCAGGATAATATTAGAGGATAACGCAAGAGTGCTGCATTTATCAAAGTTAGATCCTCAAAGGGTTTTTATAGGACTGGTTGAAGGTTTAACATCTATCTATTGGAACGAAGGCAAATGGATTTATGAAGGTAAAATAAAAGGAATCAATGAAAATATTATAAGTATTGCAGAAGACCACCCGGGGAACTTATGGCTTGGTACAGAAAATCAAGGTGTTATAAATGTAAGTTCTGACATTAATAGTAACCAGTCTGATTTATTAATATCCAAATACGATACTACGCACGGATTTCCTCCAGGGCCGATTTATGTCCAGCAAGTTTTAAATCGGATAGTCTTTGCCACATCAAAAGGTCTCTATAAGTTTATTCCCCCGACTTTGTCCCCCTCAGGTAACTCCCCCCCGAGTTACTCGGGGGGACAGGCGAAACAGGCAGTCTCCGGCAAGGAATCCGCATCATTTAAGCCAGATTCTTCAATGGGTAGTATTTTTACCGATGCTTCAAAATGGATCCATAGAATACTTGAGGATGACCTTGGAAATATCTGGATGGTGACCTTTACAAATAACATCATCGATTTGGGATATGTCCCTGGCGCCAGCCTGTCCCGTAGGGGGAATAATGACACAACTGAACCCTGGATAAACACCCCATTTTTGCATTTTCCAAAGACAATAATACATGTAATTTATCCTGATCCCCAACCAAACAGTGCAGGTAAAAAGAATATAGTCTGGTTTGGTGATACTGATGGACTTATAAGGTATGACCCCAATTTAAACAGAGAATATAATCAAGACTTTTATTCACTGATCAGGAAAGTTACACTGGGAGAAGATTCAGTTATCTTCCGTGGTACATATTACGATAGTAGAACACATATCAATAAAAATACATTAAAGGAGTTAAATAATAGAATTGTATCATTAATACAACCAGATAATCTAAAACCTACCCTTGCATATATTACCAACTCAATAACTTTTCATTACGCTGCCCCGAGTTATTTTGATGAAGCATCTATTCAATATAAATATTATTTAGAAGATTTTAATAAAAATTGGTCAGAATGGTCTAATGAAAGTAAAAAAGAATATACCAACCTTCCTGAAGGAACGTATCATTTTCACGTAAAGGCCAAAAATATATATGAAAATGAAAGCCTGGAAGCGGTTTTTCAATTTACTATCCTCTCACCCTGGTATAGAACTATATGGGCTTATCTGTCCTATATTTTATTTTTCATTGGGTTTGTATACGGAACCGTCCGTTTAAGTGTGATGGGTTTAAGAGCAAAGAAAGAAAAATTAGAGAGAATAGTAAAAGAAAGAACAAGCGAGATTTTGATGCAAAAAGAGGAGATCTTGCAACAATCTGAGGAAATAGAAGCGCAAAGAGATGCTTTAGAAGATAAAACTGAAAAGCTACAGTCAGCATATACCAATATTACCGATAGTATAAGGTATGCGAAAAGAATACAGGAAGCCATGCTGCCGCCAGAAAATCTTATAAAGGAAAATTTTCCCGAATCATTTATGCTTTATAAACCACAGCAGATTGTAAGTGGTGATTTCTATTGGTTTACGGAAGTAAGCCGGAATGGCATTCCAACTTATATTATTGCAGCAGTAGACTGTACAGGGCATGGTGTGCCAGGTGCGTTTGTAAGTATAATCGGTCATAATAGCCTGAACCAGATCATAAATGAATACGGTTTAACCAAACCATCTGAGATACTTGATCAATTAAATATATTGATAGCAAAGACACTCCGGCAAAAGGAAGATGGGATGGATATTGCTTTAGTCAGTTTAGAATTGAGATCAAAAAATCTGGAACAGAAAACAGAAAACTGGAAACTGGAATACGCAGGCGCTTATAATTCTCTGTATCTGATCCGTAACAAAAAAACTTCGGAAGTCTATGATCTTCAAGATGGAGCTAATAAGCTACCAGAGCCTGTAATAATAAATGATGATATAGCTTTATATGAAATAAAAGCTAACAGATTCCCTATAGGCGCTTTTCTAAAAGATAAAACCAATAAATTCACAAACCATCAATTTGATCTTTATAAAGGAGATACCATTTACATCTTCTCCGATGGATACCCTGATCAATTTGGTGGCCCAAAAGGGAAAAAATTCCGCTACAAACAGTTTAAAGAATTGTTGGTTTCTATCTATAACAGCTCAATAGAAGATCAAAAACAGATACTTGACCAAACTTTTGAGCAGTGGAGAGGAGAGGAAGAGCAGGTAGATGATGTATTGGTGATGGGGATACGGTTGTAAGCGCAGGGCGTAAAGCGCAGAGCGCATAGCGTTTGCACTCTCAATATTTGTTGAAGTTAGTAATTGTTATTTTCACTTAGCTTAACCATTAATTTTACTCTCCATGCTATCCACCATGCGCTATGCTCTATGCGCCTTTTTAATGACCAATTCGCTGCCAGATCATTTCCAATTTCTTTTTTGTATCGGCAGCAAACTCACTTTTCATTATCCAGGAATAGTAAGCAGGTTCTTTTCTTAAAACATCCTCAACCAATTCACCTTTGTGTTTTCCGAAATTAAACCGCTCCCTGCCATCATTATCGTGTACCATTCTGCCTGAAAAATCTACCTTGTTATCCATAGATAATTGATGGAGAAAATCCACTTCATTCTTCAGATCATTATAACGTTGAAGCTGGGCCAATAGAATATCATAGGTTGCTGTAACATCAGCCAGAGCGTTATGGGCATTATTTAACACTTTATCACAGTAAAACCGGTAGGCAGCGGTCAAATTTCTCTTTTCCATTTTATGAAAAATAGTTTGTACGTCCACTAATTTTCTGCCTTCCATAGAAAGATCAAACCCGGTACGCAAACATTCTTCCATGAGTAATGGTATATCAAATTTGATACTGTTAAAACCTCCCAGATCAGAACCATCAATAAATTCAATGATCTCTTGCGCAATTTGAGAAAAAACAGGACTATCTTTAACATCCTTGTCATAGATCCCATGTATAGCAGAAGCCGGAGCAGGGATCGGAATTAACGGATTAACCCTTTGCGTTTTGTTAACAATATTTCCGTCAGGCATTACCTTTAAGATAGCAATTTCTACTATTCTGTCTCTCGCTACATTTATTCCCGTAGTTTCAAGATCAATAAAGGCTAAGGGTTTTGTAAGGTTTAAATTCATATGTAATTCGGTTGTAATTCAATAGTAATTCAGTTGTAATTCAATAGTAATTCAGTTGTAATTCAGTTGTAAATTACCATTGAATTACTATTGAATTACTATTGAATTACTATGCTCCCTGCGTTATCGACTTAGCCAGCTCTTCCAGATCTAACCCATCAAAGTTTCCCGAACTCATCAGCAACAAATTTTTATTTTCCCAATTTTGCTCCTGCATATATTCCTTTAATAAATGGCTTTCGGTAAATATCATGGATCCCTTTAGATTAAATGCTAATTTTATATCTTCATTATTAAGCGGTTCCATTTTTTTATGCTCTAATGTTCTGGGATTATAATAGATGACGGGCAAATCTACCGAATCAAAAACATTTTTGTACTCTTTTAAAAAATCCTTATTTAAGCTGCTATAAGTGTGCAGTTCTAAACAAGCAACCAATTCTCTTTTTGGAAATTGATTTTTAAGAGCAACTGTTGTTGCTTTCACTTTTGAAGGAGCATGAGCAAAATCTTTATAAACAGATGTATGAGGTGATTCGGCTAACAATTCCATTCGGTTGAAAGCCCCTTTAAAACTTTTTACTTCTTCATAAAACTTTTCTTCAGGGATACCAATTCTATGGCAGATCAGCTTTGCAGCGCTGATATTCTCCATATTGTGCAACCCAAAGACCGGAACATGGATTTCACCAAAGTTTTCAGTTTCCAAAAAAGTAACCCCGTCAACTATCTTATATTTATGGGCCGAATAGCCAATATATAATCTATCTTCAGGCTGTTCTTCACACAAACCTTTCGCATATTTATCATTCTGATTATAAATAATTACCCCTGCCCTGGGAGTAGAATCAACGAAACTGCTAAAAGCTTTCCTGTATACATCAAAATCAGGATATACATTGGAATGATCCCATGAAATTCCACTGATTAATCCTATGTGATGATGATAGTGGAGAAATTTAGGTTTCTTATCAATTGGGGAAGAGAGGTATTCATCGCCTTCAATAATCATTACAGGCGAATCACTTAGCTTGATCAAAGAATCAAAACCATGAACCTGTGCACCAATTAAATAATCAAAATCAATCTTGCAATATTTAAGTACGTGTAAAACGATCGCTGTTATTGTGGTCTTTCCATGACTCCCCGCAATAACAACCCTTTCTTTATCCAGGCATTGATCATAGATTATTTCAGGATACGAATAAATTTTCAGGCCCAGTTTTTTAGCTTTGAGCAATTCCGGATTATCTTTTTGAGCATGCATCCCCAGGATAATATGATCTATTTCATCGTTTATCCTATCCGGATCCCAGCCCATTTTAGAAGGTAATAAGCCGTGTTTTTCTAATCTTTTTTTTGAAAGTTCATAAATTGCATCATCTGAACCGCTAACATGCATGCCTTTTTGCTTTAAAGCAATCGCAAGGCTGTGCATAGTGCTTCCGCCAACAGCAATAAAGTGGACCTTTTTTTTAGAATTAGTCATTGATTTATGGAACAAATATTTCTTATCATTAAACTGAGGGCAAAAGTAAAATAAAATTAGAGAATAGAAATCAGAAACAGGAAAATAGTTAGTTTTTGGTTGTTAGTTTTTGGTTATGGTTTGATAGTTTATGGTTACCCCGCACATAAATCTTTTGATATATTA
>VRUD01000116.1 GCA_019456305.1 Cytophagales bacterium
TATGGCTTTAGTTTAAACTAACGTTGCAAAATGCATAATTTTTCAAAATCACATTGAATACCTTTAAGTCGGCAGTCTCCAGTCGGCAGTCAGCAGTCCATCCCGAGTACTCGGGAGCAGTCCACAGTCGGCAGTCGGCAGTCCATCCCAAGTACTCGGGAGCAGTCGGCAATTGTTTTTTGCCGACTGGGGACTGTAGATTGCCGACTGCTGACTGCCGACTGCCGATTTTATCAATTTCGTGTACATTTACAGAGCTAAGATACAGTTTAACACGCTATATTAAACTAAAGCCTAAATTAACTATTTAATTGCTCACTTATTTTTCCAAACCGTCTTTCCCTTTTCTGATAAGAAATAATTGCTTTATAAAGTTCCTCTTTTGTAAAATCGGGCCATAGCAGCTCTGTAAAATACAGTTCAGCATAAGCAATTTGCCACAAAAGGAAATTGCTGATCCTGAGTTCTCCGCTTGTTCTTATGAGAAGTTCCGGATCAGGGATGTCTTTGGTATTCAGATAGGAGGCAAATAAGGATTCATTCAGGTCTTTTGTATCAATTAGTCCCTTCTTTGCCTGGTTTACTATCTTCTTTACAGCCTCTACAATTTCCCACCTGCCACTATAGCTCACTGCTACGATCAGGGTCATCCTATCACAATTCCTGGTTATATCAGTCGCTTCCTGAAGCTTCTTCTTACAATTTGAAGGCAAACTATTGATATCTCCTATCGTCAAAAGCCTGATCTTATTTTCTGTCAGCTTCTTTATTTCTTTATTAATAGTGGAAACAAGCAATTCCATTAAGGCATTGATTTCATTGCTTGGCCTGAACCAGTTTTCAGTAGAAAAAGCATATAGCGTTAAATATTTTATACCCAGTTCAGCAGCTCCTTCAACTGTTTCCATTACAGATTTTACCGCACTTTTATGACCAAAAATGCGCGTTGCTCCCTTTTTTTTTGCCCAGCGTCCGTTTCCGTCCATGATAACGGCTATATGCCGGGGAAGATTGTCTTTATCTATTTCTTCTTTTATATCCATTGATACTAATAAAATGCTAATATACGTATAATTAGTATATTGGCATCGGGTTCAAATGATCCGGACAATCCACCTTATAAATCGTGTAAGAAATTGACAGGCCTGTATAAAAATACCAATCCTGGTTAAAGGGATTACTTTTTTGTATGCCATTGTTAATATCCTCCCCGCTCAAATTATCTAAACGATCAGTATAGGTTTTTCTAGCTCCAAATTCAAATCCCCAGTTCCAGTTTTTATTATAAATAGATTTCAGGCCTACACCAAAAGGGATAGAGGGTTGATAAAGGTTAAAATCAGTAAAGAAAGCAAACCCGGCAAAAAAGTAAGGCGTCCACTTGTCTATGGCCATGGTTTTTGGATCGCGAAATGGAAAAAAATTGTATTCCCACTGTGCTGAAAGCTCTAATATCTGGCTGCTAAAAGATTCATTTCTTAAAGACGGAAAAGGTCTTTTTTTTGAATCACGGGCATATATATTGCCATATAAAAGGCTATATTTAAAAGTGATGGTAGGATTGATGTTTGCCCTGTAAAAAATAGTTGCCCCCGGGCGGTAAAATAGTAAATTAAACCCTGAGGATAATTCACCTTTATAATTCATCGCTCCTACACCGCCGCCAATCTCACTTCTTTGAGCAATAACTGAGTGATGGGATGAGACAATATTAAGAAATATAATAAAAAAGGAAAGATTTTTTGCAATATTTTTCAAAGTATTGGTGTGTTTGTGTGTCCACGTGAACACCACAACAGACGATTGATTTAATGGTATAATTCTCAAAGAAAGTTAATAGAGATATGTTTTTCTAACGGAATTTGGGGCAGATTATTTGACCTTTTAGAATATAAGTGAGGTGAAAACCGGTTATGATATACCAATCTTTTCTTCCCCGGTCTTCAGGAGTACCGTCTTTTTTTATTCTGAGATCGCCTCTTTGGTCACCAGCACGGCCGTAACCATTTACATAGTACCATTCTCCATTTTCCCAATCCCAAATTAATTGAGTACCAGTACAACTAATACATGCACCATTTTTATCAATAATATAATGTAAAGTAGGCTTTCCATCTTCATCCAAATAAATGGTTTGTGCAGTTGGATCATCGGTAGATGCAATATATTCACCACTGTTGCCAATCTCAAGGCTTCTATCAGCTAATTGTGCAGCTTTTATACCTTTTTCATCAATTAATGTTTGCCTGTCGTAGTAAAACCCGCCCACATCATCAATATAATCCGTAAAGGTTGCGCGCCATCCAATTTCAAATGCTATGTCCAGTTGCCGATCCAACTTATACCTGAACCCTACACCAAAAGGTATGGCCGGTTGTATCAAAGAATAGGGTTTGGGTGGTTTTCTTCCATTTATAGCAGGTAAGCCCTGCCCTTCAGTTCTTAAAGGTTTTAGAGCAACCCATTTTCCATTAAATTTTGCTTTGGGGTTATGAAAAAACATAGCAAAGCCGATAAAAGCATAAGGTGAATAATCGGGTCTTTTTTTAAAGGTGCCCCGGTTTTCAAACAAGTCAAAGATAGCATCTAATTTAAATTCCAGCATATCATTTCTGAAAGACAAATTCCTGTTCCATCTGAATTTATCATTGCCTGAAGGTTTAGATCCTTTTCTGTCTTCCCCCATTACTCTGCCTGCAGCCAGGTTTGCTCTGAGTGATATCCTGGGCTGCATTCTCCATACGATACAGCCGCTCAGATTATAGCGGGTAAATCTAAGATTGGGGCTTAAAAAGCTCTGCCCGGGGTCCAGATCACCTACATAATTCATAGCGTTCAAACTGCCACCGACACTTGTATATTTTTTCCGTTTTGTAAACTTTTGAGCCTGAACATCAGTGATAATAAATATTAATGCAAGAAGTATTGCTACGCTTGTAAAAATTTTTCTCATTAGAAACCGCAAAGATAAAAATAAATGCCTAAAATGCCTAAAATTTTAGTTCTTATTAATTTCAGGGATTTCTTAATTTCTTATATCCAATCCCCAATTTAATTTATTCCTTAACGTATTTAAGAAATTTTCGTTACCCACCTTTACTAATTTTGCCTTGAAATCTTCTTTTTTTACCGCCAATTTAATTGATGCATCAACTGTTTTAGACCTTGAATCTAAAGAAACTAAAAAATTTTTACTTCTGCCTTCAATTTCAAATGAGATCACACTGCTATCTGATACAACCATTGGCCTTACATTCAAATTATGGGGGCTAACGGGAGAAATAGTGAAGTTACTCGTATGGGGAAATACTATAGGACCACCGCAACTCAATGAATAGCCGGTTGAACCTGTAGGAGTGGACACGATTAGTCCATCTGCCCAATAGGAGTTCAGATAATCACCATCGAGATAGGTATGCACCACGATCATTGAAGAAGTATCACTTTTCAGGATAGCAAACTCATTGAGTCCAAAATTAAGTCCTTCAAAAATATTTTCTTCTGACTCCAGCCGGATCAATGTTCTTTCATCAACATTGTAGTCTCCATCAAATATTGATTTGATAGCTGTTGTTGCAATTTCACATGGCGTAATAGCCAAAAAACCCAATCTTCCGGAATTGATTCCCAGAATAGGGAATTCCTTTCTACCTATATGAGTAACTGTTTCTAATAAAGTTCCATCCCCGCCTATGCTAAAGACAAAATCAGCTTCAAAAATATCATTTATACCAGTATAGGTATCAATTTGGCCTTTAAGGGTTATTTTTTTATCTAAAAAAGCCTTAAATGCCCTTGAGATCTGAATTTCTGCATCTCGTGCAAATAATTCATCAAAGATTTTTTGTATATCAGAAGTGACGTTATCTTTAAAAAGCCTGCCATTTACAGCTATTTTCATAACGCAAATATATCACCTAAAAATCTAAATTAAAAAAAACAACTTAAATTGTAATCATTATTAACATCATGCATCAAATTATCAGTTACTGGATGCTGGTTACTGGGTGCTGGTTGACCCTATTATTATTAATTTTTGCAACATATTGCTCTTTATTCACAATAGGACGTACTTTTCCTCTTTTTAATTTAGATTTTTAGGTATCAATAATTCCGGTTTATTCCCGAGTACTCGGGAATAAACCGGAATTATTTTACTTACATACTCAAATATTTCAGCAAAAGATCTAACCGCTCCTTGTCATCACTCACTAATTCAGTTTCCTGAAATTTAGCAATAATGTTATAATTAAACCTTTCAAAAGTGGCGATGATCGGTGACAGGTCCACTTTGTTGAGTTTGAGCGTGAGTTTAAGCTTTGAGATATCCAATTCATCGGTTGAAATATAGGAGCTCAAAATTTTTGCATCATTTGATTCAACCAACCTGCTTATTTCAGATAAGCTGTAGTCAATCTCCTTCAATGAAAGCACTATGATACCCCCGGGGCTCTGAATAGCGCTCATCCCTGCAAATGCTGATACAGTATCCTTTACAGTAATAACGCCTAAAAACTTATTAAATTCATCCAAAACAGCAATGATCGGAATTTTATTATCAATGGCTATTTTGATCACATCGTAAAAATGCTGGTATTGTTGTACATAGATGTCTTGATATTCAAAACGAAATGTTGATATTGGTACGTCAGTTTTACTGGATTGAAGGATAGTTTCTTCAGAGACCAAACCCAAATACTGCTGGTTTTCAATCACAGGTAAATGATCAATTCTGAACTCTTCCATCCAATTAAGCACTTTCTGCACAGTATCGCTCAATTTTAAGGGTGGGATCATTTGGTTTATTAGTTCTTCTGCTATCATACTTTAATTCTCTTCAAGAAATTTATTAAGTATTACATTAAACTTATCCGGATGCTCCATCATAGGCACATGGCAGCACTTATCAAGAAAGTGCAATTTAGAATTTTTTAATAAACGATTAAATTCATGAGCAACAAATGGAGGGGTAATGGTATCATTAAGTCCCCAAACCAATAACGCAGGCACATTAATCTTTATTATTTGCTTTGCCATATTATGCCGCTGTGCAGATCTTGCTATTGCAATAACCCGTAAACACTTAGGGATACTTGTTATAATTTCATACACCTCATCAACCAGCTCTTTTGTAGCTATCTCCGGAAGATAAAATGTATATTCTACGCGGTCTTTTATGTATTCATAACTCCCCCTTTTTGGATAAGAACCTCCCATAGAATTTTCAAAAAGCCCCGAACTTCCTGTAAGTAAGAGCCTTTTTACTTTTTCGGGATTGTTGAGTGTATAAATGAGCGCAAGATGGCCTCCCAGTGAATTCCCTAATAAAGTAAGATCATGGAGCGATACTTCATTTACAAAATCTTCTATAAATGTCACCAAACCTTCCAGCCCTGTATCCTTGACAGGTAACTCATAAATAGGCAAGATAGGAATAATAACTCTATAATTTTTAGAAAAATAGCTGATCACAGTCTCCCAGTTACTTAATGCTCCAAATAATCCATGAAGGAGAAGTAAAATTTTACCTTTACCTTCATCTACATATTTAAAACCGTTTTCTTTTATTATAGTATGTGCCATTTTTCTTTGTATCGGAATTTCAATGTTTAACCACGAATTACACGAATTACACAAATTAAATTAGTGTAATTCGTGTAATTAGTGGTTTCATTTTACGAAATTATGTTATTAAAAGTAACCCAATTCTTCAACATTTGCAAACCAAATTCAGTAAGCACAGCTTCGGGGTGAAACTGCAAGCCCCATATTGGCAAGGTAACATGATTTATAGCCATGAGATCACCATCAGTTGTATGCGCTATTGCTTGTAATACAGGTGGTATATTTTTTAATTCCAAAGAATGATATCTTACAACATTAAATCTTTTAGGTAAACCGTTAAAGATAATATCATTCTGCGCAGTGGTTACAATTTCTGATATTTTCCCATGCATAGGTAACTTACTTTTAACAAGTTCCGCGCCAAAATACTGCCCAATTGCCTGATATCCTAAACAAATGCCCAATATCGGCAGCTTTTTGTGATAATGATCAATGACCTTCATAATTACCCCATGCTTGACCGGAACTCCAGGTCCGGGAGATAGTACGATAGCTTTATAGCCTGGTTTAATTATTTGGACTAAATCAGCATCATTATTCAACACCTTACAAGCCACACCCAATTGATTAAAGTAATCAGCTATAATATAGGTAAATGAATCAAAGTTGTTTAATAATAAAATCAATTTATAAAATGATAAACACAAATTTAGAATAAAAAAAACTATTCCACAATTATTTATTAAATCTAATTATCCATTTAAAAGGAACATTCATTAATACAAGATAAACAAAGAAAGGATAAAACCCAACTCTATACCTCAGCAATGTCCCAAAATTAGGGCAGGCAAATGCCAAAAAAACAGCTAATACTATAGTGTATAGTAAAAAGCATATTTCCAGCAACCCAAATTCCTTGAGCATAGCACATGGCCCCGCCAGTTGGCGGGGCATAACGAAAAACGCCTTCGCTACCCCCTGACCCCGAGTACTCGGGGGAACTCGCACCCTCACTATCTGCTTTGCGCTTTGCTCCATCATACCCCTTTTAACGAAATAATACATTGCTAAAATAGCTAACAACAACACCAACAGGTTTTCAAGCCCGGCAATGAACTGTAAAAAACTCCGTGCTTCCCATATACCCGGTCTAAAAAGCGCACTAAATAATGCTTTTGGACTATTCATTAAAAAACTCTTTAGAGTTGGTTGTAAATTTTCAAAAGCAATGCAATTATCAGCATTTGACTTCTCAAGTATTTTATGGAAGCTGTCAACGGTTATATCCAGTATCCTTGTAAAATTAAGATTCCAGTGGATTTGTGTGGCAAGTGTTGATAATAAAATAACGAAAATACAATAAACCAGCATTTTATATACAAATTTCTCCTTTAAATATCTAACCTTTTTACTTACAAGTTCAGTAATGAGGTAAGATAGAAATAAGGGCATTAATACAGCCAGGTAATAATATTTCAATTTCCATATTAACCAAATACACAACAATGAAACAATAATGCGCATGGCCCCGCCAGCTGGCGGGGCATAGCGAAAAACGCCTTCGCTACCCCCTGACCCCCTACTCCCTCCTTGTATTTGTGCAATTGAATTAAGGCCAAAACCTAAAAATAAGCCGATACTACCCATAGCTATACTTTCTTTCAGGATACCTGAGGACCAGAATACAATGGATGGAAAAAATAAAAACGCAATAGCCGAAGCGGTAGAAAAATTGGGGTTGATCCTGGATAAGGTATTTGCCAAATACCACATGCCAATAAAGCTAAATAATGAAAAATAAAGGCTGTTGACCCAATAATTCCGGAAAGTGAAAAAATCTAAAATACTTATGATCTTTACCATAAGAAAGACTCTTGGCTGGTTCCATGAAGTAAATTGGTTTCTTATTATTTCATTAGGAAAATCTCCAAATACGACAATGTGAAAGTAAGATACTACATCATCGAAGGCATGTAAATTTAATTTTACTGCATCATAATGATATAACAGCGTATCACCGTAGCCGTAATAGTAAAAGTACAGCAGCCCTACACCTGCACCTGCCAATAATTTAAAACCTAATCCATAATAAAAGAATTTTGAAAGAGGGTACGACTTGAATATATTGTTGAGCTTTACCGCAATATAAATAATGAGCGGGATGTGGATAAGGTAGGATAGGTTATTTAAATGGAAGATGGAAGATTCCATATAGAGGATATTAGATATTGGATTTTGGATATTGTCTACTGGTTACTGGCTTCTGGTTACTGGTTACTGGTTACTTGTTACTGCTTACTGCTTTCTACTTACTACTTACTGCATACTGCATACTGCTTACTGCTTACTGCTTATTGCCTACTGCTTACTGCCTACTGCTTACTGCTTACTGCTTACTGCCTACTGCTTACTGCTTACTGCCTACTGCTACTGCCTACTGCTTCATAATAGCAACTCCTATATTACAGCTCAAACATTTTTTCGGTTTACAAAAATTGTTGTATAACTCAATACCTGCTTGTGTATCAAAAGCGCTTTTCATAGGTAAGCTAACATCTTGCCAATAATTAATGATATGATTTTTCTCTGCAGGCAATGATTCTAAAAACTTAACAGCTCTTTCAATATATACATCCTTGTCTTTTTCTTTAGCATAGCATACCAATAGTGGAGCTATAGTATTGATTATCAGGTTTTCAGCGCTCATTTTCCCAAATCCCGGGATTTTGCTCTTATGAGTAGCTTCCTTGTCAAATAAGTAATGCATTTGCCAGTAATCAGACTGCTTAATTTCAAACAGTTTATAGAGCTGTACTACATCAGTTGTATTAATGATCTTAGAAAAAATGTTGGGGGTATTATAGATCATACAAGCAAACTGTGCTATACGGATAGTGGGAAAGTTAGCAGGCCGTAACCTTAAAAATTTCCATTCTGATTTTGACAATTTGTGCAACGAATACTTCTGACTCAGGAAACTATATTCCCTGTTGAGCAATTTGGGATAATCATCTTTGAGACTTTCATCTAACAGGCCTGACTGCCCGAAAAGCAAGGCTTCAATTTGTAATAGATTATCACGATGCTTTTGCAGGGTCTTTAATGGTAAACCCCTGCATAATCTAAAAAATGAGTCGCTGTTTTTATTGAAACCAAAGTTTTTAGAAATAATCTGATAAGTGGTTTCTTCCCAGTCGTAATTGTTTCTTATCAAGATATCCCTGATCTGCATAGCCTTTTCTTCTAACCGCTGCATCAATGCTTTATCAAGCATTGAAAGTTTTATCAACCGGTTAACCTTTGCAAAATGCCAGGTGCAAGGTATCTTTTCTTTACTTTTGTCAAGTGAGATATATCGATTGAACAGTTTTTCAGAAATTCTGTTACTTAAAACGATAGTAGGTAAAAAATTATCGTCAACCCTTTTAACAGGTCTGTCATCTTCCCATACCACATGCAATATCACATTATCGTATGCATTGTCATTTTGATGTTTATGGTTGATCCAGTCAGAAGATCTAACGTGTATCTCAACATTCCCGAACCATTCAATTTCACCGATCTTTATTCTTGCATTCTGAAAATCCGGGCCCGCATCTGTATTTAAGATGCCGGGACTCAGCACGTGCACCACTTCCCCCTGACCAGTTCTAATGTCTTTTTTATTGAAATATTGAAATTGCCAGATAAAGTGTAAGAATGATTCTTTCATTTATACTAAGTATATAATGCTAATATACGAATGAATACTAATTATACTAATATATCGTTTCACTAAAATAATAACAAATAAAAAATAATTACTATCCTCAATTATTCATAAAATCCCAATTTCAAAA
>VRUD01000117.1 GCA_019456305.1 Cytophagales bacterium
TTGTTTGTGGAGATTCTGTCCAGGATGCAGATGGAAATTGGTACGATATAGTAAAAATCGGCAGTCAATGCTGGATGGCTGAAAACCTGAATGTAGGCACTTATGTACCCATTGCAACAGGACAAGCAGGAGCAGGTACACAAAAATATTGCTATGGAGATAATACTGCCAATTGCACCACTTTTGGCGGCTTATACGAGTGGGATGAAATGATGGACGGTTCATTCAGTTGCAATGGAACAGCCCCGCCACCTGATAACAATGTGAAGTGTTCACCACCTGTACAAGGCATCTGCCCTACCGGCTGGCACGTACCCTCACATTACGAATGGACCTTATTAGAAAAAAATGTTGGCAACAACCCGGGCGCTTTCCCTTACGATATAACTACAACCGGAGTATGGCTTGGTACAAACGAAGGCAGCAACCTGAAACAAACCGGCACCACCAACTGGACACCTACCAACACAGGCGCCACCAACAGTAGCGGTTTCACGGCCCTTCCGGGTGGCTCCTCCGGGGCTGGCGCGTTCGGCAGTGTTGGTGGCAGCGGCTTCTGGTTGAGCGCTACCGAGTACAGTGGCACGGATGCCTTGATCCGCGTCCTGTCCTATAATAACGCTAAGGTGACCCGCGGTAACTCTAATAAGGCCAACGGCTTTAGCGTGCGTTGCGTAGAGGACTAGACTATTTGTCAATTTGACAATTTGTAACTACAAGAATAATTTTTTAAAAGAATAGGTTCTGTTGTAAAATGTTTTTGGTTTTATAACTTTGCGTTATAATGATATATCCTAAAACAGTCTCCCTTAATAAGAGTTGGCAGCGGCAGCAGCAGGAGGCAGGACTGCCAACTGCCGCTGCCTACTGCTGCTTGTTTGTAAGGGGGTTAGGGGTCTGTTATAAAATCAGGGGTATTGTATTTACTCTATTTAATAATGTGGTAGGAAATTGGAATGAAGATGTTTTTGAAAACATTTTGACAGATGCTTTAAGATATAATGATTTCAGAGTTGAACAACAAAAAGAGTTTGTTAAACATTATAATTGTAACAATGGATTAATCATTAACTTTAATAATACATTAGTAGATTTCAGATTCATTTAAAAAATTATTCTTGTAGTTCTACAATCGCAGTAACTACTCGTACTTGTGGTCATCTACCGGGAGTGGTTCGAATGCGTGGTACCGGTACTTGAAGTACACAATCACGCAGGTCAACCGGAATACCAACAATAAGGCGTACGGCTTTAGCGTGCGATGCGTAGAGGACTAGACTATTTACCCGCGAATCGGGTCGGAATTTTTTTAGAAATACAAACAATTTATGAAAATAAAGGCTATAATCGAAAAAGAAGTGCATTATGAAAAAGAACGAAGTTTATAAATATATTTCATCCAATCCTAAAATAATGCATGGCAAACCATGCGTGAATGGGACAAGGATACACGTCTCATTGGTTGTTTCAATGTTAGCTGATGGAATGACGGAAGAACAAATATTAAAAGAATATCCGTCATTAAGGCAGTGCGCAGAAATAACTTGGCATTCTGGCTTGTTCTTTTGTCCTTTTTCTTCGTTACAAAATCCTTGAATAGCTGTGCTATTCAAGGATTTTGTGCCTTGAAAAAGAACAAAATTACTACGCCATCTCTACCAACTTATTTCTGCGCACTGCCTAAACAAGCAAAGTATTAAAGCATCATTAAAATATGCTGCAATAATGTGCGATTTCAGACAAGTACCATTATGAAAACTTTCTTTCTTCTGGATGAGAATATAACTTTTGAACTTATTCAATTTAATCTCGATGATTCTAATACAGAAAATTTAACAACATATATGAGAGATGTTATGGATAAATTTGGTAATGAATTCAATATTAAAAGGCTGATTATAGTAAATAACGAGGGCTTTGATATTTATCCTTGATTAACACAGATAACCAGACATGCCATTTCTTCAAGAAATGGCATGTCTTCTGTAATATACTACAAATGAAAGATTACCTGGATTAATGAAAACGAATAGTGAAAGAATTAACCTGGTGGGAGCACGCTAAGCAGCGAATTAAAGAACGTAAAATTACTTTTGAATTGATAAAACAAGCAATAGAAAACCCTGATCAAATTATTAAAGAAGATAAACTCAAAATTATCCATAAAATATATAACGATAAGAAAAAAGATAAGCAATATTTACTACGAATTTTTATTAAGGAAGAACCTAAAAGGATAATTATACGTTCTGTTTATCGTACATCAAAAATCAAAAAATACTGGAGGGAAGAATTATGAAAATAAACTATGATCCACAGGCAGATGCTCTTTATATTTATTTAAGAAAAGGAAATATTGATGAGAGCGATGAGGTTGCACAAGGTGTCATAATAGATTATGATGCTAAGGGCCAACCCTTGGGGATAGAATTTCTTGATGCTGCAAAACTATTTGGTGGTAAAAGGGAAATGCATGTTGAGCTGTCTTTGACAGAAAATATTAAGAAGTAAGCAGGGAAAAGCCGGTAAAATCTTTTTATAATAGTTATTACTGTTTACCCCGCAAAAAAGAAAAAATATTATAAACAAAAATGAAAACTACATATAGTAAAGATGCGGATGCATTATTAATAAAACTACATGATGCAAAACCCCATTATGGTGATGATATTGGAGATGGCATCATCATCCATTATGATAAAAATGATCATCCGGTGGAAGTTGAAATTCTACATGCAAAAAGGTATCTTGTAAATTGGTTAGAGCAGGCGCTTGACGTAAAGAGTATAAGTTCCGGAAGTGCTTGATCTGACGCTGCTCCTTCAAGCGTCCACGCTTGAAGGGCGGCCTGTGTTACGTCAGGTAGTTTCAAGCGTGGACGCTTGAAATAGCGGGGGGAAATAATGTAAATAAATGAAATTTGACTGGGATCGTGCAAAGAGTGATAAAAACAAGATAAAACATGGAATTGATTTTACGGCAGCTAAAGGGATGTGGGATGATAAGAAGCGTATTGAAATTCATGCTCCATATCCTATTGAAGAACGTAATATTATTATAGGCAAGTTTAATAATAAGCTATGGACTGCAATATATACTACACGGGGCAATGTGATAAGAATTATTTCAGTGAGACGTTCAAGAAAAAAGGAAGTCAAGTTATATGAAAAAGGCCAAACAAGCTAATAGTATTACAGAATTTGATACTCGCTTTGATCGTGGTGATGATATTCATGATCTTATAGATATTTCACGTGCCATAGTTATTCATCATGGTAAAAAAGTACGCATTACAATGGATATTGCTCAATCACTTGTTAAAGAAATTGATAAAATAGGGAAACAAATTGGTATTGATCCGGATGCATTAATAAAAATTTGGCTTTATGAAAGGATCAAGAAAGAAAGAACTCTTTAATTCAAATTAATTATTTATGAAAAAATATATCATTCTTATAACCAGCATTATTTTAATTTCTAACGGATCAACCGCCCAAAAGGTTCTTTCTACAGCAGGTAAGCACCTCTATGGTTCCAAAGCGTCACTGAACAGCACAATCGGAGAACCAATTATCAAAACCTTAACAGGCGCCAACAGCGCCTTATCGCAGGGGTTTCATCAGCCGGGCGTTCCGTGTGAGCTAAATGCCATTTTTTCAGGTACAGATGTATCCTGCTTCAGCGCCAGTGACGGTACAGCGGCCGTAACCATTTCAAGTGGCGCTCCACCCTATACATTCGCATGGTCGCCCTTAGTCAGCGCTGACTCAACCGCTGACAGCTTATCCGCAGGTGTTTATATGGTAATAGTAACCGATTCAAACGGCTGCGCTGCCACCGACTCTATCACCATCAACCAACCCGACTCGCTCTCCGTGTCTTTTACCACTACGCAGGCATTGTGTGGCGGAGTTTGCGATGGGCAGGCCACAGTAATTGTCACCGGAGGTACTCCCACCTATGCAACCCTTTGGAATGACCCTGTTGGCCCGATAACGCCAACGATCACAAATTTATGTGCCGGTACGTATTCAGTAACAGTGAGTGATTCCAATGGCTGTACAACATCTGGAAGTGTTATCATAACGGATTCATTAACACTTACCCTGATAACTTCCGCTTTAAATGCATCATGCAGCTCAGTATGTGACGGCATTGCAACAGTAACACCAACTACCGGTGCAAGTCCGTTTAATTATCTCTGGGATGATCCTGCGGGGCAAACCAACAATATCGCCAACAATCTTTGTGTGGGAAATTACAGCGTTGTGGTTACCGATGCAGCTGGCTGCACAGATACAGCAAGCGCCACTGTAAATGCTTTGACGGAACTATTGCTTAGTGTAACAACAACAAACGCCACCTGCGGAATAGCTGACGGAAGCGCCACGGTTTCTGTAACTGGCGGAACATCGCCTTTTGCCTATACATGGTCAAATGGTGATTCACTTGCCACTGCTGACACCCTTTCTGCGGGTGTTTATATTGCAACTGTGATTGATGCGAATGGCTGCTCCAATTTTATAGCTGCCGCGGTTAGTGATTCAGGAGGACCTGACTTGCTTGATAATGTTATAAATGTATCATGTTATGGAGGTTCGGATGGAGCCATCACTACCTTTATCAGCGGAGGCACACAACCCTACACTTTCTTATGGTCAAATGGTGATACAACCCAAAATATCTCCGGATTAGTGGCAGGCCCTTATGAGCTCACTGTCAACGATGCGGCAGGTTGTATTTCCAATGCAAGCATCCTTGTAAGCCAGCCTGACCCGCTCAATATGTCCATATCCGCTAATGATGCAAATTGCAGTCTGTCAGATGGCAGTGCAACAGTGAGTGTGAGTGGAGGTACCTTCCCTTACAGCTACTCGTGGTCTTCAGGAGGTATAGATTCAAATGAAACAGGCTTAACGGCAGGAAATTATTTTTTGTCAATTACTGATTCGAAAAATTGCCAGGATTCTGTAACCGTATCCATAAGCAATATCGGTGGTCCTGTGATAACTGTTGATTCCACTGCCGATATTAGCTGCGATGATACTACCGGGGGATATATTTACATAACAGTAACAGGCGGCGCAACGCCATATCAATATAACTGGTCTGATGGATCCGTTACAGAGGATCTCATTAATGTACAGGGAGGCCCATATAACCTCACTATTACGGACAGTATAGGATGTATTGCCACGACAAACATAACAATTGCAGGGTCAAACCCCGTATCGGTTCCGATTTGCGTTGTGACGGTTGACAGCGCTACGGGCAAAAACCTGATCGTCTGGGAAAAGCCTCAAACACCGAGGATCAAAGCGTACAATATTTACAGGGAAGGTTCCATACCCGATGCCTATTTTCTTGCAGGAACGGTACCAGCCAATGCGCTGAGCACTTTTATTGACAGTGTATCCAATCCTATACAAAGAGCCTATAGGTACAAAATATCAATCACAGACTCCTGTGACAATGAATCGGAATTGAGCGATGTTCATAAAACAATGCACCTCAACATCAATGAAGGCATCAACAACTTAATTAACCTGATCTGGGATGATTACCAGGGCTTCAGCTATTTTACTTATTATGTTTACAGATACACAACATCTGCTGGATGGGAAGTGCTGGATTCTTTACCGATCACTCTTACATCATTTACAGATCCATCACCGCCTCCGCAAAACCTCTGGTACCAGATTGAAATAAAGTACCCTGATCCTGCTGGCTGCCAGCCTACCAAAACTTTTGTGCAGGCAGGTAATCCAAGCACGGCTAAGGTACTAGTCTACAATTCTGCCAGGTCAAACGTTTCCAACCGGCTTTTACCAAGCGGTATAAGCCAGTTACAAGCTACAAATTTCGAGTTTCGGGTTTACCCAAATCCATATACCGGTAAAACAGAAATTACCTATTTGATAAATGAAAATGCTGACCACGGTTGGATAAAAAACAGAGCCAACGGGGTAAATGTGAAATTAGAGGTTTTTAATCTACTTGGTGATAAAATACAGGTGTTGGTCAATGAAATGCAAAATAGCGGGAAATATAAATATAGCTTCAGTGCAGCAGAATTGGGATATTCCACGGGAATTTATATATTAAAACTAAGTATTAATGATAGTTTTTACATTAAAAAATTGATTGAGTATTAAATCGCATAGCGCAGATAGTACCCACAAGCATACAGTATCCAGTACCCAAACTTTTTACTTTTTACTTTTTACTTTTTACTTTTATCCAACGTCCAGCACCCAATATCATTTCACAAAATCCACACGCTCTAATTTCAGCATATTCATTGCATCCACTTCCAGACCTGACACATAATTCTGGGTCAGCCTAACCACTTCATCATAATATAGCACGATCACCGGTGCCTCGTCCATCACTATTTGGTCCATCTGCTGATACAATTCATAGCGTTTTTTTGTATCATTTTCAAGCTGGGCTTGTTCATACAGTTTATCGAACTGTTCATTCTTAAAATGAGTTTTATTTGGTCCTGCCGGTGCAAAATTTTTGCTGTAAAACATAGCCAGATAATTCTCAGCATCAGGATAGTCGCCCAGCCAGGATGCCCTGAAAAATTTTATCCTCCCGTTATCTACCATCTCCTGGTGCGTGGCAAACGGGTTTACATCAATGCTCACCTTCACTCCAATACCTGCCCATTGTTTTTGCAAATATTCTGCGATTAGCATGTAGGGTGCATTTGTATAAAGCTTTAGCTCAAAACCTTGCCCTTGAGGGTAGCCTGCTTGCTTTAAAAGCTGCTGTGCCAGGTCAGGCATGTAATCATAACCCTTTACTTTATCCGCGTCAAAAGACGGAAGTGCAGCCGGTACGATGCCTGAAGTGCCGGAAATGCCAATATTGTAACGTAAATAAGTGATCAATTCTTTGCGGTTGATAGCATAGCTCAATGCTTGTCTTACCCTTTTATCCAGCAGGGGATGTTTCCGTCCCTCGCCACCTGTCCCGATTTTATCGGGATAAAACTTTTCATCCAACTGAAATCCAAGATATTGCGTATGCAGATAAGGGGCTTTTTGAAACCTGAACTTATCAGCAAATTCTTCCTGAACCGAACCATCCGCGTTAAGGATCAGGTCTTTGGGAAAATCTTCTGACCAGGACAGAAAATCAAGCTTCTGCTGCTGAAAAGTAAAAAACGCCTGGGTATTGTCTCTGATAAAAGAAACCTGGACTGCATCGAGATAGGGTAATTGGATGTTGCCGGCCTTCGGCTGGTCACCCGTAGGGTGAGATTTCGGGTTTCGGGTTTTGAGTTTTGAGTTTTGGGTTTTAAGCACTTTTCTCCAGTAATATTGATTTTTTAAAAACGCCATGGTGGTGCCTTCGTCCCAGGTATTAAAAATAAAAGGACCGCTGCCAACAGGGTTTGTACGGAAATCTTTACCGTACCGGTCAATAGCCTCTTTTGGCACTACGTATGCATAAGGCATGGCTAATATTTCCAGAAAAGGCGGGAAAGGATTTTGCAAATATATCTTTAAAGTATAATTATCTGTGGCTTTAAAACAGGTATCTTCAATTTCCCCGGATTCATTTCTTAGCACCTTATCATTAAAAATCCATGCGCCAGTACTTGCGGTAACCGGATCAATGATCCTCTTAAAACTGTAAACAAAATCTTTTGCCGTAACATTTCTGCCTTTAATGGAAGACGGACTCCCAGCCGGGCTCCCACTAAAAACTTCGCTATCATGAAAATATACATCATCTCTTAAAAAAAAAGTATAGTAAAGTCCATCTTCAGATATTTGCCATGATCTGGCAATACAGGGGACGATCTCAAGTTTCAGGTTCAATTCAACCAGCCCGTTATACAATTGGTTCACAGCCCAGATATTTGCCTGGTTTCTTGCAAAAGCAGGATCCAAAGAGCTCAATCCTTCTGCCTGGTTGTATCTGAATATTTTTAGGTGCTTGTCTTTTTCGCTGCTGCTTACGCAACTACTGAGAATTAAAATAGGGAGAATGAAATTTGTAAATAGACTTTTCATGATATTTTTTTTCTCCAAATAAAATCATATATTTGCACAAAAAAAATCATAAATAATGAAAACTACACTAATTATCCTCAGTATTTTACAATGAATGAGATAATAAAAATAAAAGTGTTAGATAATTATAAAATCTGGTTGAAATTTAAAGATGGAGTTACAAAAACGGTTAACTTTCGCCCTTTCATAGGTAAAGGATTTACCCGTGAAATTTTAAATTCTGAATATTTTAAAAAAGTAAAAATAGAAAGCGGTGGCGGATTGACTTGGCCAAATGGATATGATTTTTGTCCGGATTTTTTAAAGGACCACGTTGGGGATGAAGAATTAGTTAATAAATAGAAATTGATCAATTTACTTTTTACTTTAGTAAATAATAAAATGTAAAAAAGAAGAAAATTATGGAAATCACATACTACGGACATTCATGTTTCCTTGTAAAAATAGCTGATCATAAAATTTTGTTCGATCCTTTTATCAGTCCTAACCCGTTGGCATCAAAAATTGATGTGAATAAGGTCGAAGCAGATTTTATACTTTTGTCGCATGCGCATGAGGATCATATTGCGGATGCGGAGCAAATCGCCAAAAGAACAAGTGCAACAATTGTATCAAATTTTGAAATAACCACCTGGTACAACAACAAAGGCATTGAAAAAACACATCCGATGAACCACGGGGGCAAGAAACATTTTGACTTCGGTACCGTGAAAATGGTTAACGCTGTCCATTCTTCCAGCTTTCCCGATGGAAGCTATGGCGGCAACCCGGCTGGATTTGTCATTGAAACAGGCGGCAAGATATTTTATTTTGCCGGTGACACAGCATTACATTATGATATGAAAATGATAGGCGATCAAAATAAGCTGGACTTTGTCATGCTCCCGATCGGTGACAATTTCACTATGGATATTAATGATGCAATAGTCGCTGCCACATTCGCAAATACCAAAAAGATCATCGGCATGCACTACGATACTTTTCCCTACATTGAAATTGACCACCTTGAAGCTATTACGACAGCAAAAAGAAATGATAAGGAATTGATTTTGATGGATATTGGGGAGAGCCGGGAAATTTAAGTAAAAAGTAAAAAGTAAAAAGTAAAAAAAAAGTAAAAATTTCGTTAAAAGAAATGAGAGAATCAAATTATTGGTTAAGAATATTTAAAGAGCAACTAAATAGGCGATATACAAAAGTGCCATTACCTG
>VRUD01000118.1:0-2864 GCA_019456305.1 Cytophagales bacterium
GTTTGGAGTGGGGGAGTTGCGATAAAAGTTGCTAAAGGTGTAGGTTGAACAATAACAGTTAATGGAGTTGAAACTGAGCAACCCATAGCATATACAGTAAATATTATAATGTACGTACTATCACTTGTTGAAGGGGGAGGATTTAAAAATGTATGGGTTGGATTTTGTTGCGTAGAAGTCGTAGCATCCCCAAAATCCCACAGCACACTGTCAGCTATTGGGGCAAAACTGGCAAAATCTACCGTAAAAGGGTGGCATCCTGTCGGACTGCCCAATACCTGGGCAAATGCAAGAATTTCAGGATTTACCACAATATTTTTGGGAATAGTATCTGAACATCCGAATTGTGTACCAGCTACTAAAGTAATGGTATAGAGTTGTGAAGTATCTGAAGGATTAACGTAAGTATTGGTAAAAGCAGGCGCTGGAGTTGTAGATGTGTCATCACTGCCACCGCCAAAATGCCAGTTATAATTATCAGCGCCTGAAGACGTATTTGTAATTGTCAACGTAAACGGACTGCACCCAACCGTATCGCTCAAAGTAAAACCAGCAACAGGAACCGGATGAACTACAACATTTAAGGTAACTGTATCTGCACAGCTCAGTGTGCTGAGGTATAAATTAACTGTATAAACCGAATCAATATTTATGGTATCATTCGTAAATGGATGGTTTATTAACTGGCTGCAGGTATTTAGCGTATCACCATCACCAAAGTCCCACGTACAATTAAATGCCCCGGTGGTTTGATTAAAGAAATCTACAGTAAAAGGATGACATCCTGCTGTATCGCCACCAAGAATTCCTGCAAGTGGATTAATTTCAGGAAGCACGTAAATTGTTTTTATTATCGTATCTGAGCATCCGCCAATTTTATCTGCAATCAAAGTGATTATATAGGAAACCGTGCTATCTGTAA
Organism: Cytophagales bacterium; assembly: GCA_019456305.1. Lineage (NCBI taxonomy): Bacteria > Pseudomonadati > Bacteroidota > Cytophagia > Cytophagales > Cytophagales bacterium. Next base: position 923 of record VRUD01000118.1, read on the forward strand.
AATTATTATAAGGATGCGTAAAACAAGAATCAGGAAGTGTATCACTGTTTCCATCACCATAATTCCAATAATAAACATCAGCCCCTGTAGATGAATTGCAAATAGTTACCTGAAATGGGCTGCAGTTGAGTGTATCACTTACAGAAAATAACGCAGCCGGCTTGGGAAATACTGTAACAGTCTGCGTAGCAGTATCCTTGCAGCCCGATGAGGTAGTAACTATTAATTGAACTGTAAATGTCGATTCTGTGTTGTAAGTATGCGTTACAGTACTATCAGCTGCTATTGTTAAAGTATTAGTATCTCCAAAATCCCACTCATATAATGCTGCACCAGATTTAGGGCTAAATGAAACCTGCAGTGGTTTACATCCTGTAAGAGGAAGGGTGGTGAAAGTAAAATTTGGCGGAGGATCAACTGTGATATTCTTCTTTATAGTATCTCTGCAGCCATAGATCGATTCTGAAATAAGCGTTATGCTAAATAGTATAGGAGATAATAAAGTATCAACAAATTTATGCGTAAAGCTGGCCGTGTTGGTTTTTATCGCGGTATCACCATCTCCAAAATCCCAGTAATAAATAATTGCTCCGGTTGAGATATTGTTAAAAGTTACCGTCAACGGACTGCAGCCCACTGTATCTATCATATTGAATTGTGCCACAGGCTTGGGATGTACTACCACCTGTTTTGTAACAGTATCCTTATTGCCAAATTGAGAGGTAACGATCAATACAACATTAAATACTGAATCTACAACTGCTGTATTTGAAAATGTGTGCGTTGGATTTTTGCTTGTATCAATTGAACTGCTATCGCCAAAATCCCATGCGAATGTATCAGCCCCTACTGATGTATTAATAAAGAAAACCGTAAACCGATGACAACCCGAATCATTGGGGACTATATTGAAGTCTGCCCTGAGCTGCGGTTTAACTATAATGGGTTTGCAAGATGTATCTGTACAGCCAAAATTGGTTTTTGCTGTTAAGCATAAGGTATAGCTTACTATGCTGTCAGTCGTGTTGGTATAAGGATGTGTAAAGCTGTTCGTGTCAGTTTTTGTTATGGTATCTCCGTCACCAAAGTCCCAAAAATAGCTCACAGCGCCAGTTGAAGAATTAGTGAGCGTGACAATAAAAGGAGCGGTAACAACGGTATCGCTTACCGTAAAAGATGAAACGGGCTGAGGATGCACCACTATTTGCTGCGTAGTATCTGCCTGGCAACTGTATTGAGAAATAACTGTTAATTTAACAGAATAAACACTATCCGCAACAGTGTCTGGATTGATATAGGGATGCGTAGGTGCACTTGTTGTTTCAACGGGGCTTCCATCACCAAAATCCCAATAAAATGTATCTGCCCCCTGTGATAAATTCACAAAAGTTACATTAAACGGATGACAGCCCGAATCATTGGGCACAATGGCAAAATTGGCAGAAATATTAGGGTTTACAACAATTGCTTGGGTAAACGTATCAGTACAGCCATCAATATTTTTTGCAATTAACTGCAATGTAGAAGTAACCGGGATGAGTGAAGTGTTATTATAAGTATGTGTTAAAGACCCTACTGTAACTGTATCCCCTCCGTCACCAAAAGTCCAATACAAACTATCAAATCCTGAAGAACCATCAGTTATAGTAATCGTAAACGGACTGCAAATTGTATCATCACTAACAGTAAACTGAGCAGAAGGCTTCGGATGAACCATTACAGTTTTTTTCACCGTATCCGCTCCACAGCCATATTGTGATCTTACAAACAGCTCAACAGTATAAACACTATCAACACTTCCAGTGGTATCATAATTATAGAATATGTGTGTTGGGTTGGAATCATTTACAACAGCGCTGCCATCTCCAAAATCCCATCTTATCGTATCAACACCAGTTAAGAAATTGAAAAAGTTTACTGTTAACGGGTGACATCCCGTGTC
>VRUD01000118.1:2964-7901 GCA_019456305.1 Cytophagales bacterium
CCAAAATCCCATCTTATCGTATCAACACCAGTTAAGAAATTGAAAAAGTTTACTGTTAACGGGTGACATCCCGTGTCATTAGGAAACATTGAAAAGTCGGCCGTCACGTTTGGATATACTAAAATTGGTATGGTAAACGTATCTGTGCAGCCATCGCTGTTTTCTGCTATTAGATCCAATTGATAAGTTAAAGAATCAGGAGTAGTATTTTCATAAATATGAGTTATTGTAGTTATTGGCGTTGTATCTAATGTATTTCCATCACCAAAATTCCAATGTAATGTACTAACGCCTGAAGATGCGTTAGTAATAGTAATCGTATCAGGACTGCAAACTGTATCAATATCGACACTAAACAAAGCATCTGGCTTTGGATGTACACAGACATTCTTTTTAGTTGTATCGCTGCATCCATACTGAGATAGAACGGTCAGCTCAACAGTATAGCAAGTATCAGGTCCGGTAATGGATAGGTTATTAAATGTGTGTGTTATTGTATTGCATGATGTATCGGCCGGGCTGCTATCACCGAAGTCCCATTTACACGTATCTGCTCCAACAGAAGAACTAAAAAAGTTTATAGCAAAAGGGTGGCAGCCGGTATCTTCGGGGAATGTAAAGTTAGCTACAATATTGGGATATACCAAAATTGCTTGTGTAAAGGTATCAGTGCAGCCATCAATGTTCTTTGCAATCAGCTGTAAGGTATAAGTTACCGGACTGCCTGTAGTATTGTCATAGAGATGTGTTATTGTAGATATAGCTGTTGTATCTAACATATTTCCATCACCAAAATTCCACAGTAAGCTGTCAAATCCCAGGGAACTGTCGGCTATTGTAATTGTAAAGGGGCTGCAGACGGTATCATCACTCACACTGAACAGCACAGATGGCTCTGGATGCACGCATACATTTTTATTAATGGTATCATCGCATCCATATTGAGAAACAACGATCAGTTCAACTACATAACAAGTATCAGGTCCGGTAACGGTTGTATTAACAAATGTATGTGCCGGATTACAGATTGTATCAGAGCCTGCATCACCAAAATCCCATTTACATGTATCGTCTCCCTGCGAATTATTGAAAAAGGTTACAGTAAATGGATGACAGCCCGTATCATTGGGGAGCATGTTAAAATCGGCTACAATATTTGGATAAACCAAAATTGGCAGAGTAGATGTATCCGTGCAGCCATCGCTGTTTTTTACAATCAACTTCAAAATATAGGTAACAGGGCCCGGATTCGTGTTGTTATAAGTATGTGTTATAGTAGTTATAGCAGTGGTATCCAACGTAAATCCATCGCCAAAATCCCACAAAATGCTATCAAAACCCACAGAACCATCAGTTATTGTAATTGTAAACGGGCTGCAAATCGTATCATCACTAACACTAAACAGCGCATTGGGCTTCGGATGCACTACTATTTGTTGTATGGCAGTATCTTTACATATGGGGAATCCGGTAGCGATTAACATAACAGTATAAGTAGTATCAACGAATGTATCAGTATTGGTAAAAATATAGGAAGGATTTGATAGTGTAGAATCAGTATTAAATGTTATGCTGTCATAAGAGAAATCCCATTGATAACCGCCTATGGCATTTGTAGAGAGATTCTGTAAATTTACCGTGTAAGGATGACATCCATGTGTATCTGGCAAAGCAACAAATGTTGCGGTAACCTTAGGCAAAAGTGTAAATTGTCTTGAGCTATCCCTGCTGCATCCATTACTGGTAAGGATAGTGATAGATGGATTATAAAACTGGACGCTATCAGTAGGGTTAGTATAAGGGTGGGTAATGCAGGAATCTACGGTAGTTGTATCAAATGTATTGTCTCCAAAATTCCAGTAGTAGGTAGCGCTGCCTGAATGTGTAGCGTAAACACAAATTTCATTATTTAAAGGATGACAGCCAATAGAATTTACAAAAAATGTATCAATAACAGGCTTTGGATGTACCACCACATTCTTTTGTATTGTATCCACTGCACCAAAATTATTAAGAGCGACTAAAGTAACAGTAAAAGTACTATCACTTGTTGAAGGGGGAGGATTTAAAAATGTATGTATTGGATTGCAGGCTGTATCAATGGGACTTCCGTCACCAAAGATCCATCTACAACTGTCCTCCCCAGTTGAAAAGTTAAAAAATGTAACTGTAAATGGATGACAACCCGAATCATTGGGGAACATGGCAAAGTCGGCATTAACTGACGGATCTACACAAATTGAATCCCTCAACGTATCAGCACATCCACTGTCGGTAACAGCAATTAGCTCCACACAGTAACAAATTGTGGTATCTGAATTGTTTGTATAGGTATGAGAAAATGTAGAATCAGTAGTAGTATTTTCAAATCCGTCACAAAAATCCCAGTGAAGGCTATCATAAGTTAATGCGAAATTTGTAATCGTTACAATAAGGGGCTCAAAACCCGAAGTAGGAGCAGCAGTAAAATTTGCAGTTGGCTTTGGATGCACCGTTACAGTTTTGCTGATCGTATCGGACTCACAACCGAACGATGAGATTGTTATTAACTGAACAGTATAAGTGCTATCAACAGATGGATCTGAATTTGTATTGGTAAAGGTATGTGATGGGTTATTGATTGTAACAATCGGGCTTCCATCTCCAAAATTCCACTTGATCGTGTCAGCTCCTGTTGGAAAGTTAAAAAATGGTACTGTAAATTGATGGCATCCTATCGAATCAGGCATGGAGAAGTCTGCCGTTATATTGGGATAAACTAAAATTGCCCGGGTAAAAATATCAGTGCATCCATCGCTGTTCTTTGCAATCAACTGTAACGTATAAGGTACCGTATTGACTGTAGTATTGTTATAGAAATGCGTGAAAGTTAACGAATCGGCAGTAGTTGTTGTATCAAAAGTACCGTCTCCGAAATTCCAGAATAAAGTGTCATAGCCGGTTGAGCTATGTGTTATTGTATCTGTAAACGGGCTGCAAACCGTATCATCGCTTACGCTAAACACCGCACTGGGCTTTGGATGCACTACTATTTGTTGTATGGCAGTATCTTTACATATGGGGAATCCGGTAGCGATTAACATAACAGTATAAGTAGTATCAACGAATGTATCAGTATTGGTAAAAATATAGGAAGGATTTGATAGTGTAGAATCAGTATTAAATGTTATGCTGTCATAAGAGAAATCCCATTGATAACCGCCTATAGCATTTGTAGAGAGATTCTGTAAATTTACCGTATAAGGATGACATCCATGTGTATCTGGCAAAGCAACAAATGTTGCGGTAACCTTAGGCAAAAGTATAAATTGTCTTGAGCTATCCCTGCTGCATCCATCATTAGTAAGGATAGTGATAGATGGATTATAAAACTGGGCACTATCAGTTGGGTTAGTATAAAGGTGGGTAATGCAGGAATCTACTGTGGTTGTATCATAATTATTGTCACCAAAATCCCAAAAATAAGCAGCGTTACCCGAATGTGTAGCCGAAATACAGATTGTATTATTAAGTGGATGACAACCAAAAGAACCTACAGTAAATGTATCAATAACAGGCTTTGGATGTACCGTTACAGTATGAGTGATCGTACCTGAAGCACAACCAAATTGTGAAATTGTTACTAATCGAACAGTATAAACACTATCGGTGTCGGGTGAAAGGTTTCTAAATGTATGTGTGGGAGCCGGAGTTGAATCAATGGGACTGCCGTCTCCAAAATCCCATCTTATCGAATCTGCTCCTTGAGTTAAACTGACAAAATTAACAGTAAGTGGATGGCAACCCGTTGTATCGGATGGGATAAAGCTGGCTGTGATATCAGGATAAACCGTTACTGAACGTGAAAGAGTGTCCGTACAGCCATCACTATTTTGTACAAGCAAGGTGGGGTTGTAAGGTACCGGATTAGCTGTAATATTGGTATAAATATAAACAATAGTAGAGTCACCCGAGCTCGTATCAGAGTTGTTATCACCAAAATCCCAATAATAAACAGACGCACCTGAAGCCGCACCATTTAAAGTGATCGTTAAAGGCGAACAGCCATCTGTTGTATCTACAGTAAAGGTATCAATTACCGGCTTTGGATGCACCGTTATGGAATCCCGGATTGTATCTGAACCGCAGCCAAACGCTGAAATAGTTACCAACTCAACGGTATAGGTACTATCACCGCTGGTAGCTGTATTTGTGAAAATATGAGTAGGGTTTTGCTGCATACTGGTATCCCCATCTCCAAAATCCCATTTTACCGTATCTGCGCCAGGCGTGAGGCTGGTAAAAGTAACCACAAATGGATGGCAGCCAGTATCTTCTGACATGATAAAGCCGGCAGATATATTGGGATAAACTAAGATGGGTTTTGTAACCGTATTGGTGCAGCCATCGGGGTTCTTAGCAATCAGTTGCAATATATAGGTTCTTGTGCTGCTGGTAGTATTGTCATAGGTATGTGTGATAGTACCTCCTGCATTCGTATCTAAAGTATTTCCATCGTCAAAATCCCAGAATAAGCTGTCAAATCCCGTTGAGCCGTCAATGATTGTAATTGTATCCGGGCTGCAGATAGTATCTCTACTCACGCTAAACTGTGCATTGGGCTTTGGATGTACTGTTATAGTATCACTGACCGTAGCAGATGCGCAGCCGGAATTTGAAATGGTTACCAATGTAACAATATAGGTACTGTCACCGATAGTAAATGGATTTGAAAAGGTATGCGAAAAAGGGATGTTTGGTGGTGTTGTGGTTAAAGCGCTGCTATCCCCGAAATCCCATTTTATCGTATCAGCGCCTGGCGTCAGGCTGGTAAAAGTAACCACAAATGGATGGCAGCCAGTATCTTCTGACATGATAAAACCGGCAGATATATTGGGATAAACTAAGATGGGTTTTGTAACCGTATTGGTGCAGCCATCGGGGTTCTTAGCAATCAG
>VRUD01000118.1:8001-9111 GCA_019456305.1 Cytophagales bacterium
TTCTTGTGCTGCTGGTAGTATTGTCATAGGTATGTGTGATAGTACCTCCTGCATTCGTATCTAAAGTATTTCCATCGCCAAAATCCCAGAATAAGCTGTCAAATCCAGCAGAGCCATCAGTTATTGTGATTGTAATTGGGCTGCATATTGTATCATCACTGGTAGTAAATGATGCCAGCGGTTTTGGATGTACGACAATATTGGTATCAAGCGTATCATAGCAGGCAAAGTTATTAATAACAATTATTACAACATTATAAGTAGTATCAGTTGCCGTGGGAATGGGATTATTGAAGATATGTGTAAAATTCGTATCTGATGGTGATATTAAGGTGCCGCCATCACCAAAATACCATCTGATCGTATCTACACCTAACCCTGTACTGGCAAAATTAACAGAAAAAGGATGACAGCCGATTGTGTCAGGCGATAGGGTAAATGTAGCCTGTAAAGCTGGTAAAACAGTGATCTGGCGAGCAAAAATATCCGTACATCCATCGCTATTGGTCACGATCAATTTTAAAATATAATTTTTTATTGTATCAGAATTATTTACATAATTATGCGTAAAGCTTGAGGAAGTTGTTGTGGATGTATCAGCATCACCAAATTCCCAGTAATAGGTCAGTGCACCAATAGAAGCATCAGTAATGGTCACCAGCAACGGGCTGCAGCCAAGCGTATCGCTTACTGAGAAATTTGCAACCGGAACAGGATTTACTACTATTGAAAAAAACGAGCTGTCAGTACACCCAAATGGTGTAATTCCAATTGCAGTTACAAAGTAAGTGGTGTCAGAACTTGAGGAAGGATTGTTATAGGTATGTGTTGGATTAGATGGATTATTTGTAAAGGTGGAATCTCCATCTCCAAATAGCCATTTAATGCTATCAAGTGGAGGTAAGCCTATAGCATTAAAGGTAACTACCAACGGGCTGCAGCCTGAGGTAGGTGCGGCTCCGATAGCGGATAAAAAGGGTGCAGGATGTACGGTAATCGTGTCAATCCGAATAGATATACATCCGCTTATGGTATCTGCAACCTGCAGCCTCACGGTATAGATAGAATCTACCAGGCCGGTATTACTAAACGTCACTGAAAGATTAGGGA
>VRUD01000119.1 GCA_019456305.1 Cytophagales bacterium
CAGCTAAAATATTCCCAAACCCGTTTAACTTACAAGGTTCATTTCAAAGAATTAGACACAGAGAATATCAACACCATATTCGAAAATGATTTCCTTACCGTTGAAACCATACCGTTAAGCCATAGCGTACCGTGCTGCGGGTTTCTTTTTAAGGAAAAACCAAAAAAAAGACGAATTCAAAAAGAAAAATTACCCCCCGGATTATCACCTTTACAGTTGGTTGCCTTAACAAAAGGCGAGGATATAAATGTAGCCCGGATTGGTAATCCGAGCGAAAAAAGCGATGGCAAAGTCCCCACTTTAGAGGGATTTAGGGGGGCTGGTAGAGGGGGGCTTTTTACCATTAAAAACGAAGAATTGACTTTACCACCTAAAAAAAGCCGTTCTTATGCCTATTGTTCTGATACCCGGTACAGTGAAAATATTATCCCGCAAATAAAAAATACAGACCTGCTGTATCATGAAGCTACTTTTTTAAGTGACCTCGAAGATAAAGCACAAGCGACCCTTCATTCAACAGCCGAACAGGCAGCCAGGATGGCCCAAAAAACCAATGCCGGGAAATTATTGATCGGCCATTTTTCGTCCCGCTACGAAGAGATACAACCTCTATTGAAAGAAGCAAGAACCATTTTTAAAGATACAATGCTGGCAGTGGAAGGGGAGACGATTGCAATAGCTGAAGAAGAAATAGAACTATGACTAAAAAAACCACCCTCTTCATAGTCCTAAGCGGCATCTTTTTAACCAATGCAATCCTGGCAGAGCTCATTGGCGTAAAGATATTTTCATTAGAAAGCTTACTGGGATTTGCTCCTGCTCAGATCAGGCTTCTGGGTGATCTCAAATTAGACTTTAACCTCACGGCAGGAGTTATCATCTGGCCGGTAGTTTTCATTACAACCGACATCATCAACGAATATTTTGGCAAACAAGGAGTAAAAAGAATAAGCTATTTAACAGTCATCTTCATCGCCTATATTTTTATTATTATATGGTTTGTAACTGACTTGCCTCCTGCACAGTTCTGGTTAGAGCTAAACAGCGCAGCTCCCGGAGGCAATTCATTTGACATCAATTTTGCATTTTCTAAAATATTCAGGCAGGGATCAGGAATTATCATAGGTTCAATCACCGCGTTCCTGATAGGGCAGTTGCTGGATGTTTATGTTTTCCACTTTTTGAGAAGATTTACAGGCAGCAAAAAACTCTGGTTAAGAGCACAGGGTTCTACTTTAGTTTCACAATTGGTTGATAGTTTCCTCGTACTGTACATTGCATTCTATCTTTTAGGAAACTGGAGTCTCAGCCAGGTGATCTCTGTAGGGATCATCAATTATCTCTACAAATTTACCATAGCAATCGTGCTAACCCCATTGCTTTATCTTGCCCATTATATTATTGATAATTATCTGGGAAAAGAATTGAGTAAAAAGATGATTGAAGAAGCAAGTCAAAAGAAATAGACAATTGACAGTTGACAGTTGACAATATTGCCTACTGTCAACTGACTACTGCTAAGTTTCATAATAAAGAGTATTTAAACTATAATTACTATTATTTATGAAATTAGGTACTACTGTTTACTGCTTTCATCATTCAATTCCCAGGCTATCTAATTCTTCTGGCGTCACTGACGGTGGCATGATGTTATTACGTATTTTATGTGAAACCAGACCGGCAACTTTTTGGGCATTTTCTTCCGTATCAAAACCAACGGTACCGGGTACTGCAGGAATAATCTCCTGGTGAATATACTTTTTACCATCCACAAAAACATCGTAGCCCCAGCCTTTCTCTGTTTGAAAAGTTTGAATTTCAACGGATAATGAGTCAACAGCAGGATATTTATTAGCAGTCTGATCGCCTTGTGAGCTTGAACTCTTTTTAGATTCCTTCCCTTCTTTGGTAAGATTTTGGCTGTCAGAATTATTATTTTCTTTTAAAGTAGTCTCCGGATTTTCAGCGTGTTCACTTTCTGTTAATTCAGAATTTCGTTTTGGCGTATCTTCCTTTTGGTCTTGAATAACTTTTGCCTTTTTACCCAAATTATCACAGGTACAACCACCCAGGAAAAAAACGGTGATCAATAATAAATTCTTCATAATGAAACAATGAGAAGAATACATAGTAGAGACGTTGCGTAGAGACGTCCAAATTGGGCGTCTCTACGCAACGTCTCTACTATTTCAATTTATCAATAAGCAGCTTTATCTCAACTGCAGGAGCTATTTTCTCATATAAAATTTGATAAACAGCCGCAGAGACCGGCATATCTACTTTATGTTGCTGATTGATCTCATGGATACTTTTCACAGCATAATAACCTTCAGCGACCATATTCATCTCCATCTGGGCTGATTTTACGGAATATCCTCTGCCTATCATATTTCCAAAAGTGCGGTTACGGCTAAATTGCGAGTATGCCGTCACCACCAGGTCTCCCAGGTAAGCTGAAGCGCTTAAATCCCGGTCAAGCGGATTGATCACGTCAAGGAACCTGCGTATTTCCTGTAAGGCATTAGATACGAGCACCGCCTGGAAATTATCCCCGTAATTGAGTCCATGAGTGATCCCACAGGCAAGCGCAACGATATTTTTGATAACGGCACAATATTCTACTCCATAAATATCGTTAATAGCTGTCGTATAAATGTAGCGGCACTTCAAAAGCTTAGCAATAGTTTTGGCATTGGCAATATCCTGGCAGGCAATGGTCAAAAACGATTGCCGCTCCTGGGCTACCTCTTCGGCATGGCATGGCCCTGCTATGACACATAAATTTTCGGGGCTAACATTAAATTCCTTTTGAATATAATCTGTTACCAAAAGATTTTCATCAGGGATCATTCCCTTAACGGCAGAGACTATGACCTTTCCATCAAAAAGAGACGGCTTCAATGAATTAAACTCATCTTTAATAAAAGCCGCAGGTATAGCAATAATTACGATGTCTGACCTTTTGATAACTACAGGTAAAAGAAAGGAGGGTACTACTTTGAAGGTATTGATCTGTATATCACTAAGATAAGACGGATTATGGCGATACTTTATAATATACTTTACATTGTCTTTATTCTTAAGCCACCATCTTACCTTAACATTATGCTCAGATAAGATTTTTACAAGTGCCGTAGCCCAGCTACCTCCACCTATTACAGCAATATTTATTGGTTTTCTCTTAGCCAATTTTTTTTATTATATAATGTCTATTAAAAAATAATACAAGTTATCATAAATATTAACCAATTGTAGTATACAAGGATATAGGTAAATAAAGGAAATAAGGGGAATAGGGAAAATAGACCACCTAAATAAGAATTGTATTCTTTTCCTTATTTCCTTATTTCCAGCAAATTCATCGGATGACCCAAACGCACAACCTGGAGAGTCATCCGATGATAACCACCCCTTGTCATAGTCATTGTCATTGTCTATTGTCATATTGTCTACTGTCTATTGTCTACTGTCTATTGTCTACTGTCTATTGCCAACTGCCAACTGCATTTCCTTATTCCCTTATTTCCCTATTCCCTTTTTCTTTGATCCGGATTCCATTTCAACTACTTCATCCCCATCCTTCAACTTCCTGGATACTACAAGAAAAGGACCTGAAACGATTTCATCTCCATTTTTCAAACCCTTAATGATCTCAATATTTTCATAATCACTAATACCGGTTTGTACTTCAATCATTTTCACAATCCCATTGTCATTGACAAATACAACTTCTTTTACATCATCTTTATCTTTGGGGATTTTTTCCGCTTTTGGCAGATCCTCCTCCGGAGGGGAGTACTGTTGTTTTCTATTATTCGACTTTTTTCTTGTGTTTTCAACATCGCGCATAGTCACAGAGGACAATGGTACTGATAAAACATGATCTTTGCGTTCTGTAATAATATCTACTGAAGCTGTCATCCCTGGCCTGAACGGATAAGGATTGTTTTTTTTATCAATAAGGTGTCCGTAAGATTTACTTAAAATATTGATTTTAACTTCAAATTCCGTAACTTCATCTAAGCTAAAGTTCTCATTGGCTGAATTGGCGATAGATGTGACAATTCCTTTAAACTTTTCATTCAAATGGGCGTATGAATCCACTTCTATTACAGCAGTATCACCCATAGAAACCCTGATAATATCGTTCTCATTTACATCTACCTGCACTTCCATATTATTCAGATCTGCAATACGCAGCAGTTCAGTACCTGCCATTTGCAATGTGCCTACTACCCGCTCTCCTTTTTCTACATTAAGCCTGGAAATTGTACCACTTACAGGGGCGTAGATTTCTGTTTTATTAAGATTCTCTTTTGCATCTTTTACAGTAGCAACAGCGCTCTGGACATTGAACTGGGCAGCTATAACGCTCTGTTTTGCTGCCCCCAATTCCTGCCTGCTAACTTCATAATTTGCAGTGACCCCTTCAAAATCAGCCTGAGAAATTACTTTCTGATCATAAAGTTTTTCATTTCTCTTGTATTCAGATTCAGACTTAATAAACTGTGCTTTTGACTGGGCAAGCCTGGCTTTAGACTGGGCTAAGTTAGCTTTTGCGGTATTAAGAGCAGCTTCTGCCTTTTCTAATAAAGATAGGTAATTATCGGGCTTTATTTTCAACAATAATGTGCCCTTTTCCACGTAATCCCCTTCTTCTACGTACAAATCAATGATCTCTCCCGATACATCGGGACTGATCTTCACTTCCACTTCCGGCTGTACCTTGCCCGATGCGCTTACTTTTTCAACAATTCCTTTATAAGATGCTTTTGCTAACGTTACCTCAATAGCATCTTTGCCGCCTATCCATCCCGCTTTTTTGGCGATTATAACAAAAACAATAATAATCACTACGGCAATAATTAAATACTTGAGTAGTTTATTGACCTTCATTGTTGGTTTTTAGTTGTAAGGTTGAGTCCACTCTAAAAAGTCTTTTTTGCCACAAAAGCACAAAAACACAAAATCCCACTAAAAATTAACTAATTGATTTTCAGGGTTTTGTGGGATTTAGTGCTTTGGTGTTTTAGTGGCATTTTTATTTTTTGGACTTATTAGAGTGGACTCAACCTTAAAACGATATTTCCTTCCCCTGATAAAAATCCAGTATCTTCAATCTAAAAATAAACTCATACTTTGCCTGAACCAGATCAGATTCTGCTTTTGTAAGGTTATTCTTAGCAATATTATAATCAACGGTGTTAACCATGTTTTGATTATAACGTACTTCCGTATCTTTAAAAACCTTTCGCTGCGCTTCCACCTGATTTTTGGAAGCGATGTATTTTTTATCAACAGCCTTAGCATTGGCAGAGGCTTGCTGGATCTCTTTTCTTAATTGATTCCTTGTATTGACTGCCTCAAATTCCGCATTTTTTTGAGAAATGATTGCTTTGCTCGTAGCAGTACGGGTCTGCAGCCTGTTAAAGATCGGGAGAGATAGATTAAAGTTTAATGATTGGCTAAAATTATCATTAAACTGATCGGAAAAAGGAATTTTTTCAAATAAGATTTCACTACCAATGGGTATTGTAACAGATTTGCTGGGATCATTGGTTAAAAATCCGATTGAATCAAATTTTAATTGACCATTTATAACATTTTCCCTCGCGCTGGAATATCCTGTATACATAGCTCCACTCAAACTTAACCTTGGAAAATTAGACCCTCTGGAAATTGCAATCCCTTTTTCAGCGCTTGCTACTTTTAGGTCAGCGCTTTTAATTTCCGGCATGATCTGTTCAGCTGTATTAAAAATGTTTTTATCGATCCCGGTAAAATTAATTTTTTCTATACCTGAAAAATCGAGTCTAAAAATGTCAAAATTTTCATACGATCCCAGGTCTAAAAACTGTGCGAGATTAAGCTTTGATATATCTAACTGGTTTTCAGCATTCACTAATGTTAATTCGTCCTGTGCTACCTGGGCTTTCATTTCAAAAAAGTTACTTTCAGGTAGGGATCCGGCATTAACAAGTTTTCCGGTTCTTTCTAATTGCTTCTGTGAAGTTACAAGCTGAATTGCAGCATTTTCAAAAAGTTCACCGCTGAATAGTATCTGTAAATAAGCATCGGCTACTGCCAGAATGATATCATTCTTAGCTTTTTGGCTATCAAACTGACTGGCCTCCAGGTCTGTCTTGCTTTGTTTCCAGGAATTCAGATTCTGAAATCCTGAAAACAAGGTAACGCTGCTGTTTAGTGAAAAGTTGTTAGACTGTATTCGATCTGTGGTAAACTGATTGGTAAAAGGATCAATAGACCGCCCGAAATTATAGCCGTGTGATGCACCTCCATTGAGATCAGGTAAAAAGTTTGCCATAGATTGCGACAGGTTCGCCTCACTTATCGCTACGTTCAATTCGCTTTGTTTGATCCGGATATTATTTTGCAGGGCGTGGTCAACACATTGCTTGAAAGTCCATTTTTTAATTTCGCCTGTCCCGCCTGTCCCCCCGGGTAACCCGGGGGGGACAAAGCCGGGAGATTGCGGAACATCTTCTTGTGCAATTGCAGAGAAAGTTTGAATTAATAAACAAGCAGTAAAAGCAAAATATTTTTTAAAACACATTTTAGGAAAAGAAAAATTGCCACAAAGACACAAAGACACGAAGAATCACAAAGATAATATTTATATTTCTAATAAAAACTTTGTGTAACTTAGTGTCTTCGGGTACTTTGTGGCAAGAAAAAATAAATGTCCGATTTTTTAATATTTTGTTTGCAAAATTAAACAATTTGTATGATATGAGCAAGGGTGTTGCTCTTTTGGCTGTTGTAGGCAATATTGTACAAGGCAAACTGGATTTGCCCAATTTAACATTTGGGTTTGTTTGTACAGTTGTATTTTTTATATTTGCATATACTTTAGAAAAAAGGATAAATAATGATTGACCAGCTTACTATATTATTTATAGCACTTACTGTGATAGCGCTTTTGGGGATGGGCGTGGCTTATTTATTGGGATGGTTTAAGAAAGAAGAAGAGAAGGTCCGGGATTAATTGCTATAAATGTTTAATAATAAATAAAGGTCTGGGGTAGAGACGCCCAATTTGGTCGTCTCTACCCCAGACCTTTATTTCCTCTTCTTATGAAGGATTAGATAAAATTTATTCTATTATTATTTTTCAAAGAACAAACCACCGTAGTGGAAATAATCTTTACTGTTTTAGGTGCAATCATCTTTTTTGTTTTATCTTTGCGGATGTATCTCATCAACAAAAAAATCAATAACTATATAAACCAACTTAATCACTCTAACTAATGGAAACCTTTGCTATCATAATGGCGCTTCTTTTAGGCATCGGAATAATTTTCTTTATCTTCATTCCCGTTATCCCGGATAACCGTGAAATGAAAGAACCGGAAGAGAAAAAGTAAGCTGCCCCTTCACTGCTTCCCATCGTATTTAAACGCATTTCGATTGTTTCCCCGATACGCTCATTCCCTGTTGAATGCTTGCTGCGCAAATTCCACAGGGTAAACTTCGCTACGGGGCAGGCATTGTTTGATTGTTTTATAGTTGCTTTGTATTTATATGAATATTTTGTATTTTTGTAAAAAATATAATCTATGACACAAGTAGCTATTTCCCTTGAAACAGATGTTGCTTCAGCTTTTCTTAAAGCCAAACCGCAAATGCGGAAAAAAGCGGAAACATTAGTGAATCTCTGGCTTAAAGACCTTTTCATAAGCAAGGCAGGGGCTAAAAAAGAACTTTTTAAAATAATGGACAGGATAGGCGCAATAGCTCAAGCCAACGGACTCACTCCTGAAATTCTTGAGCGTTTGCTGAATGAAAAGGACTGAACATTTTGTTTTTGATACTAATGTTATAATCAGCGCAATGATACTGCCGCATGGCAAATCGCGTCTTGCATTAGATAGGGCATTGGATAAAGGTGATGTTGTTGTTTCAGAGGAAACCCTTTTGGAATTATCCGACAAAATTCTTGCGGCAAAATTTGATAAATATATTCCATTATCAGAACGAATGCTCTTTCTGCAATGGTTCAAAAAATCTTCCAAACTTGTGAATGTAAGCGAACAAATTGTTCTATCCCGCGACCCGGATGACGACAAATTCCTTTCGCTTGCCGTAACCGCTAATGTGGATGCAATTATCTCCGGAGACAAAGACTTACTCGTATTGAATCCTTTCAAAAACATCCTGATTTTATAACATACCCCTAACCCCCTTTATTAAGGGAGACTGTTTTAGGATATATCATTATAACGCAAAGTTATAAAACCAAAAACATTTTACAACAGAACCTATTCTTTTAAAAAATTATTCTTGTAGTTACAAAGAATCAAATCAATCAAATAATCAGTCCTTTACGCACCGAACACTATACCCGTTCGCCTTATTAGGGATAACGCGGGACACCTGAGCGTTATTAAAGTTCAGGTAGCGGAGCCAGGCAGAGGTAGCGCTACTCTCGGTAGCCGTCCACCAGTAACCGTCGTCACCGGCAAGGAAGAACAAGCCACCAGCCCAGGAGT
The DNA here is from genome assembly GCA_019456305.1 of Cytophagales bacterium. NCBI lineage: Bacteria > Pseudomonadati > Bacteroidota > Cytophagia > Cytophagales > Cytophagales bacterium. The sequence goes on from VRUD01000119.1 coordinate 8,511, forward strand.
AGCCACCCGGAAGGGCAGTGAAACCGCTGCTGTTAGTGGCTCCGGTGTTGGGAGTTGTCCAGTTGGTGGTGCCGATTTGTTTGAGGCTGCCGCCTTCGTCTGTGCCGAGCCATCCGGTTGTAGCAATATCATAAGGGAAGGCGCTAGGGCTACTGCCAACATTTTTTTCTAAAGTAATCCATTCGTAATGGGAGGGTATATGCCAGCCGGTGGGACAAACTCCTTGTATAACCGTTACACATGCGTCATTAGGTGGCGCGCCTGTTCCGTTGCAGGTAAGTGAACCGTCCATCATTTCATCCCATTCGTATAAGCCGCCAAAAGGGCAAGTTGGGTCATCAACCCCGCTAAGATCCTGACAATATTTTTGTGTGCCGGCAGGGGCTTGTCCTCCTGCTGCAACCGGAACATAAGTGCCTACATTCAGGTTTTTAGCCATCCAGCATTGACTGCCGATTTTTACTATATCGTACCAATTTCCATCTGCATCCTGGACAGAATCTCCACAAA
>VRUD01000120.1 GCA_019456305.1 Cytophagales bacterium
TCAATTTTAAAATTTGTGAAAAAATTGGCTGTCCGATTAAATTTTTTGTTGTACTTTTGTCCATGATAGTTTTTTTTAGGCAAGAGTTTATAACTTGATAGGTTTGGGCTCTTGCCTTATTTTTTTGCAAAAATAGCTATTTTAATCCTAAATATTAATTGTTTTTATCGGACAACAGTGATATATTATAGTAAAAAAATAAATTTCTTTTTATGAATTACTATAAAATATTCAATAATTGTTCCCTGACCTTCTCCAGCTCATCTTTCATTTCTACCACAAAGCGCTGAATCGTTGCATCATTGGCTTTTGAGCCAATCGTATTCATCTCGCGGCCCATTTCCTGTGCAATAAATCCTAATTTTTTGCCGGAGTCATCTTTTGAATGCAAGGTTTTGGTAAAATAATCAAGATGCTGCTTTAACCTGACCTTTTCTTCTGAAATATCTAATTTTTCAATATAATATATCATTTCCTGCTCAAACCGGTTATGATCAAAGTTATCATCTTTTGTTATCTCCAGCAAATGAGATCTTATTTTCTCTTTGATGGTCTTTTTTCGTTTGGGGTCTTGCTTTTCTACGCTGTTTAAAAGCTGGTGGATACGCTTTACGTAATCATTTATTTTATTGTGGAGCTGTTTGCCTTCATTTTTGCGGAATTCGTCCCATTTTTTTAGCGCTTCATTTACGGTCCTGGTAATAATATTCCATTCTTTAATAGTACCATTATCTTTTTGATTTATATTCATCACTTCGGGCATTCCCAGCGCCATTTTGAAAATACCCTGTTCAGAAGCTCCAAGCAGCGTGGCAGTTTCATACAGGTCTTTATAGTAGGATTTCACTAATGCACGATTAATAGAGGTTTTTGGCTGTGATGCGATCTTTTTTCTGATCTCAATGTAGAGATTTATTTTGCCTCTGCCAAGCCTTTGCTCTATCAAATTCTTCAATTCTATCTCCTTTTCAGAAAAAATCCTGGGCAGCCTGATATTTGTATCCAAATATTTAGAGTTCAGGGATTTTACTTCTACTGTGACAGTGATTGCTTTTGTTTCATTGGCAGCAGTGCCGAAGCCGGTCATGGATTTGATCATATTAAAATTATTTTTATGGACAAAATTACACAATCCAATAAGAACATCACGCCTTATGGCGGATTAAATTTTATCTATCAAGCCATAGAACCGCATGGGGCTTGATAAATTTATAGATGGTGGGGGGTTGTGCGAAGCAGTTGAAAGTTGTAATGGCAACTAATGCGAGGATAAGAGTAGATTTTTTCATGGGATTTGGTTTTATGGAAAATTTTTGTAAATGGAGTTCCGGTGTCCGAACCGCATGAACCAGGCCTTGTTTCCGCGAATGATAACGCCAATACGATAATCTTTGGCTATTTGAATCCGGTAATGCACTTTGTATTTTCTGAGTTTAACGAGATTTTGAATTTGAGAAATATCCTGCGCCTTTTTTACTTTTAAAATTGTTTTGCCAATTTCATCGGACAATATGCGGTTACAGCCTGCAACATCCCTATTGAATTGTCCGCTATATTTTAGCTCCATTTTTTCTTAATGTTTCAAAAATTACCTCTTCGGATACTTCCCCGCTCTCCAACCCTTGGTTAATCCATTTGGCAATCAACTCTTCGTCTGCTTCATCGTCCACCACGTGCGCTTTTAGACGGTGCTTTTTGAAATAGTTGAACAGCAAGGATTCTTTTTTTTCGGGAATATTTACAATTACTGTTTTCATTTTCTTACATTTAAAATGTTTTGCAAAAATAAAGAATTTTTTTAACGATTTTTTATTTATTTTGTTTCTATTAACTTCATTTTAATTAACAACTGCTCTATTCAAAAACCAATTAAATGGCTGCATAGCTCCAAATACATCAACTGCATACTTTATAAAGCCTTCATCTAACAGTTGGGTATCTTTTACCTTGTGCATTACTATGTAGCTTTTAAATTTCAACAACTCAATATTGGGATGATCCGGGGGATAGCCCTGGGGCGCTTTTTTGAGCTTTTCACCCGTAACTGATCCAAAATACTTTACAAAATTTTTATCCTGAATGATTTTTTTAAATTCGTCTATGTTATAATCTATTTCCTGCCTGACAGCTTTTAGCTGTTCAGAAGGAGGCATGTATATTCCTCCAGCCAAAAACGAACCTCCACCGGGTTCGATATGAATGTAATAGCCTGTCTTTCCTGATTTTTTGCCGCCTGGTGTCATATTAGCGCCAAAATTTGTTTTATAAGGTGTTTTATCTTTAGAAAAACGGATGTCCCTGTATATCCTGAATATAGAATCTTTAGCTTGAAGCCCTGCTATACCTTTGTCATGCTTTGCAATTCCTGCTATTAATGTTTCAACAATATCAACAAAATTATTTTTTGTTGATTCAAAAAATTCTTTGTTTTGCAAGAACCACTCCCTGTTATTATTTTTTTTGAGTGTTTGTAGAAACTTTAGAATGTTTTTCATTTTTATTTTATTATAATAATTTCTTTTTTTAATCAATTTACGAAGTTATATTCTTATCTTGCAAAGATATAAAAATTTAAATTTTAAAACTCTAAAACAATGATCAAAATTCTAAATATTATTATCCCGTTTTTTTACTTCTTTTTTATAATTACCCCGGCACCGGTAATTTCACAGAATGACGCGTTTAAAAAAATTGAGATTGGGAAAAAAGCAAGAATACATCTCTCGGAAGCCATAAAATTTAAAACTATTTCGTATCAGAACAGGGCTCAATTTGATGGCAAGCAATTTTTGCAGCTTCATGATTTTCTCAAAGAATCATATCCAAACGTACATGTTACCTTAAAAAGAGAAATAATTTCTGATTACAGTTTATTATATACCTGGCGGGGAAGGCAACCAAATTTAAAACCGATCCTGCTGATTGCCCATATTGATGTGGTTCCTGTAGAGAAAGGCACAGAAAGTAAATGGACCCACCCACCATTTGATGGAGCTATGGAATATCCTTATGCATGGGGCAGGGGAACTTTGGATGATAAATCTTCACTGATTGCTATCCTTGAAGCGGTAGAATTTTTGCTTAATGACAATTTCAAGCCCCAGCGAACCATTTACCTGGCTTTTGGCCACGATCAGGAAATTGGCGGGGTGCAGGGGGCTGGTAAAATAAGTAAAAAATTGAAGTCTGCTCACCCGGTTTCCACCCTTAAAAAGGGAAAAATAAAAGGAGGGATAGAATTTATTCTGGATGAAGGATTATTTATTACCGAAGGGATCTTCCCGGAAATAAAAGAGCCTGTTGCCCTGATAGGTACGGCAGAAAAAGGTTACTTAACGCTGAGGCTAAAAGTGGATGATCCTGACCTTGGCGGACATGCTTCAATGCCGCCTCAGCAAACTGCAATTGGTATTCTTAGCAGCGCAGTTCATAAATTAGAAAGAAAGCAATTACCTGCAAAACTTATTTTGCCCGTAAAACAAATGCTTAAAATAATGGGTGATAAGATGACCGGCGCTCTAAAAGCGGCTATGAAAAATCCTGGGGTTTCTGCTGAATTGATAAAAAAGAAGCTTTCAGAGACTCCGGCTACAAATGCGCTTATCCGTACTACTATTGCTCCAACGATGTTCAAAGGAAGCGGTAAAGAAAATGTATTGCCTGCTGAAGCCAAAGTGGTAATAAACTTCAGAATACTGCCCGGTGAAACAATTAAAAGTACCATTGATTTCGTTAAAAAAGTGATAAATGATGACAGGATTGCAATAAAAACACACCCCAACGCAAATGAACCTTCTAAGATCACAAGCAAAGAAACGGAAAGTTATAAATTATTGGAAAAAACAATTAAAGATGTTTTTCCCGGTGTTATGGTTTCTCCCTCTTTATTGCCTGGCGGTACTGACAGCAAACATTACCAGTCATTGACGAATAATATATTCAGGTTTAACCCGGTAAAGATAAATCAGAAAGACCTCAAGCGGATACATGGTGTTAATGAAAGGATATCCTATGATGGTTATAAAGATATGATCAGGTTTTATTATCAGTTGATGTGGAATGCCGGGAAAGATTTTTAGTTTGAATGTTTTTCTCTATGTAATACAAAAAAACGCCCCTTCTAAAATTAAGAAAGGGCGTTTTTATAGTAATCAAAAGTTAAAAAGTTACATTGACCGTAACTGTCGTTGAAACACTTCCTGCACAAACTGTAATGATAGCAGTACCCGGACCTGTGGCAGCTACCGCTCCTGTGAAATCAACAGTAGCTATAAGTTCATTATCAGAGCAATATACCAAAGTACCAGTACCCGGACTCGTTGTTGCATTAATTTGATCTGTAAATGGTCCTATACTTAAACTTAAATTTATGGTCGTATTACTAACAGTAATGTTTGTCACATTAGGGTCATCCGCTCCACAAATGCAAGGAGAGCCAATACCAACAGTGATGATTGCTGCTCCCGCTGCCGTAGGTGAGCGAGCCACCCACTGATGCTATAAGAATACCTGGCAGCCCAACAAGAGCATCTGCTTTTACTGTTAAAGTTGTTGATGCCCCGGTAGCAGGACTCACAGTGCCAATATCAAATATTTCAAAGCCAGGGCCAAAAGATGGTATCTCCCAATTGAAAGAAGTTACACCTGTCAAAAGGCTGATTGGTGCTTGCTTGGCGTCATAAGCTGCAGCAGTAAATTGTTTGGTTCCACCTGCAGATACGGAAGTCCAAAATGGAGTTATCAATACCACCGTATCAGGATTAACCAACACTTCTGCATATCCGCTGATACCTTTTGCAGTTGCTTTAATAACCGTTTCACCAATTTGTAAAGCCGTAACCAATCCACTACTGGAATCTACAGATGCAACAGCCGGTTCTGATGAACTCCACGTGAAAGTTTCATTAGCTGTAACGTCATTGGCTCCTGAAAAAGCTTTGGCAGTAAACTGTTGTATATCGCCTTTGAACAGATCTTTTGCAGCAGGATTTAGAGTGACACTTGTAACAGGAATAGCTACAGCAGGCACTCCAAAAACCAAAACAGGTACATCAAATGTGGCAGCAGAAGTGCTCGCCTTAACCGTGATAACTGCATTGCCGACATCAACCCCCGTTACTAATCCTGTATTGCTAACAGAAACAACTGCATTTGCATTATCAGTTGTATAAGTATAAGTTACCCCTGTTAGAGTCGTAAAATATACAGGTGTCAGTTGAATGGTTTCCGATGTTGACATCATAATTATTGATGGCGCCACTACAAAAATACCCGGCAGTGTAATGCTTATCGGCACACTAGCTGTATAGGTAACGCCCCCATCACTTACACTTGCGGTGATAGTTAGATTGCCCACAGTATTAATGGAAATTAAACCGCTGGTACTATTTATACTTACAATAGAATCAGCCGAACTAGACCATGTAACATTGGTTGCTGCTGTTACATTACCATTCAGATCCACAAAGGTTGCAGAATAGGTAGTGTTTTGAAAATAGGAGCCACTATTGCTCATTCTGGCGCCTTGTTGAATTGTTTGAGCGCCATTGTCAATCACCAAAACCTTATTAGCAGTTGGCTGCGGCTCTTTTTCTTTTTCTTTTTTGCAGCCAAATAAAGCGGCTAAAAGAAAAACTGAAAAAATAATACTAAAATTTTTCATGATTTTTTTTGTTTTAGTTTGAAAAAATTAAATGAAGGTGCAAAGGTAATATTTTAATATTTAAAACAAAAAAAAGTTTTAAAACTCCCATCAATCCATTTAATATTTACTTCCTATTCAAAATAAAATTGTCAACGCTCCACCTATCCCACTCATTTGGAAGGAGTAATAAAGCAATCAAAAAAACAGCCCGGAAAAATACATGGTGAAGGTCCCATATCGGATCAGCAAGTCCATGCCCAAAAGAGACTATTAACAGGACACTTGCCAAAGCATATAGACAGTAATTTCTGAATAACCCAATAAGTAAAAGAAACCCGGCTGCAAGTTCTATGTATGAAGTGTAATAAGCAGTAAACTTTAGAAGTATTTCCGGCAAGAATGTTTCCTTGTATGGTTCGAAATAGTTGGAATAAACTGCTTCAACACCCCACTTAAACACTTTTCCGTAACCTGCCATAAGGAAGATTAATGCTAACAATCCTCTTAGTAAAAAGACACCAATTGTTTTATTCATATTATTGAATTTATACATATAATCAGCAATTAAAGACGCAATGTCATGTTTTCAATAGCTATAAGACACGCTTCTTAGATAGCTTCCGTTGATATTCAAAAAACTTTTTGCCTTGGTTAGTCATGTTTTCATAGAAAAAATCACGCCATTCTTCCATCAATACTAATATCTCTTCAGCAGATAAGTTTTCAAAATGATGGATGTATTTACGAATATCCTCACGATCTGATTTGGAGATGGATGATATGGATTTAGGTTCATTCATTATTTTCAATTTTCAATTAAAGATGCAACGCCCTGTTTTCCGTAGCTGCCAAACAAGCCTCTTTTATGGCTTCCGTAAAAGATGGGTGGGCATGTGACATTCGGGCAATGTCTTCTGCAGATGCCCGGTACTCCATTGCCACCACTGCTTCTGCGATCATATCTGCAGCCCTGGGCCCTATCATGTGAACGCCCAGTATTTCGTCACTATTTTTATCTGCCAACACTTTGATCAAGCCGTCTGTGTCCATACTCGCCTTTGCCCGCCCTGATGCTTTATAGGGGAAGGAACCGGATTTATATGCCTTACCTGAATCTTTTAGCTGTTCTTCGGTATAACCAACCCCTGCAACTTCAGGCCAGGTGTAAACTACACTGGGGATCAACAGGTAATTGATATGCGGCTTTTGTCCTGCTATTTCCTCTGCCACAAAAATTCCTTCATCCTCGGCTTTATGGGCAAGCATGGCGCCTTTTACAACATCGCCAATGGCATAGATACCATTCACGCTGGTTTGCAGATGTTCGTTCACTTCAACCCTTCCTTTATCATCTGTTTTCATCCCAATATTTTCTAAACCAAGCCCTTCGGTATAAGGTTTTCTTCCTACAGCTACCAGGCAATAATCACCTTTAAATTCAATCTTTTGTCCTTTTGAATTTTCAGCGCTGACAGTTACAGAGTTGCCATTAGATTTAGCTCCTGTTACCTTATGATTAAAATAGAATTCAAAACCGAGGTCTTTCTTTAAGATTTTCTGTAATTCCTTACCCAAGGCTCGATCCATTGTCGGGATCAATACATCCAAATATTCAACTACCGTAATTTTTGAGCCAAGGCGTGCAAATACTGACCCCATTTCCACGCCAATGATCCCTCCTCCGATAACCACTATATGTTTGGGAACTTTTTTTAATGTTAAACCTTCAGTAGAGGTAATGATCTTCTTTTTATCAATAGCTACATTTGGAATGGAGGCTGGTTTTGATCCGGTAGCTATAATGGCTTTATCAGTTTCAATTTTTTCGGGTTTGCCTGTTGAATTTTTGAATTCTATACAATTTTTATCAACAAAACTTCCGTGTCCGTAATAAGCATCAATCTTATTTTTGTTCATCAAAAACTTTACCCCCTCACATATCTCCTTCACAACCTGGTCTTTACGGCCAATCATTCTGCCCATATTTACCTTCAAATCTTTTACATCAATGCCATGCTCTTTGAAATTATGCCTGGCATTATGAAAATGTTCGGTAGAGTCTAAAAGCGCTTTTGAGGGGATGCATCCTACATTCAGGCAGGTGCCGCCAAGCCTCTCATACCTTTCTATGATAGCGGTTTTCAATCCCAATTGCGCACATCGGATGGCGGCTACATATCCGCCAGGGCCTGAACCGATTATTGTCACGTCATATTTGTTTATCATTTATTAATTTTTAATTTATTATGCACAAATGTTTTTAACTTTAAAAAATATTGATGAATTTCTTACAAAAACATCGGAAATATCATCCCCTTTTCATCTTTATATTTTCGTGAAATAACATAATATTTTTTTATGCCAATTTTGGCAGAAATTCTTTCTGTCTTCACCAGATCAGCATGGGTGCCATTTAGTTTTACTTCAAAAGCATACTCCTTTTCAAAAATAATATCAATTTCAGCGGTGTTTCTTTTATTATAAAAGCTGATTGCACCATAATTTGCCAATTGATTCACGGCAGAATTTTCTAAAAGCTGAGAATCATTTACGTTACCGATAATATTAAGAATTCCGTTATCTGTAAAATAAACTTTTTTGCCTCCTGCTATTGATCTATCTATGCTTCTTGAGAATTTAGGCAACAAGCGGACAAAAAAATTACCCTGTAACAGCTCAAGGTAGCTATATATTTTAGCTCTATTTACACCTAATTCTGCAGATAATTTGGTAATGTCAAGCATAGAGCCAACTCTTGGTACAAGCAGTAAAATTAAATCGCGCAGTTCCCGAATGTCGCTATAATCAGATAAGACTCTTAGGTCTTTTTCAAAAAAAGATGCAAAAATATTCTTGAGAATTAATTTTTTAGTTTCTCTGTCGGAGG
>VRUD01000121.1 GCA_019456305.1 Cytophagales bacterium
CAATGATCTTGCTAAATGTTCCATCGCCATTATTTCTGTATAATGAATTTTTTTCCTTAAATTCAGTAGTCACAAATAAATCCAAATCATCATCATTATCATAATCAACCCAGGTAGCTGTATTAGATATCTCTTCATCTGTAGCTATACCTCCAGGAATAGCAATTATTTTTGTAAATTGTCCATTGCAATTGTTTTGATAAAGAAAATTTCTTCTGTTAGGATTATTTAATGATGGTTGAGATACCGCAATCAACACATCCAAATCACCATCATTATCGTAATCGCCCCAGGTGCAGCCAATCCCATCGGATTTATCGTTAACAAGAGGTCCTTCGGTGATTTTGGTAAAAATCTGGGCAAAAGTGTTCAGGTTTATGGACACGAACAAGACGAGTAAAAAGTTTAGCTTTTTCATAACATTAAAAATTAAGGGTACTAAATATTTATAAAAATACCAGTTGTAAATTTGTTTTAATTGAATATTTATAAAATATCCAATGTAAAAGAATTCCAAAGTTAATAAAAATTTTTAAAAATACAAAAAATATTTTGAGGATGTATTTTTTAACCTTTCCGGTGAAATTAACGTAAATATATATTAAACAAAAAAATGGTTGGTTTTATTTCATCCAATTAGGTAGCTTTTATTAACTTACAGCCGAAATTTATTTAATGATTTGTTGTTCTTTTCTTAGTAAATTTCAGACGAATTTTGATCCAATAAATCATTAAATCAAAAAATAAACAAATAAATTTCGGCACCAAATATAAGAGGTTTATGCAAAACAATTCAAGTTTTTTAAATTATTTTTTAATTTTACTAATAAAAATTGGGATCCTCTTTTCCTTTCCGCTATATGCTCAGGAAGGTCATTTCATTCTCTTCGACCATAATCCAAAGCTGCAAAATATTGATAATCATAATATTTCTATAATTCAAGGTAGCAATGGAGTAATGTATTTTGCAAATAAAAAAGGTATTTTATCTTATGACGGAGTAAAATGGAAGCTCATACGAACACCAGGTTCGGTTTATGCACTTCACTCAGGGTCAGGCAGAATTTATGCAGGATGTAAAGAAAATTTCGGCTATCTAAAAAAAGATCCCTACGGTAAAGATGTATATGTTTCAATTTCTGACTCATTACCCACGAGGACTCAGGGCGAGAAATTTGGTGAAATAACAAGTATAGAAATAATCAATGATCAAATTTATTTTTACGCTAACCGGGTTCTTGTCTGCTATTCAATAAAAAACAACGTAATAGAAAATAGTTGGCAAAGTAGTGGAAATGGGCTTTTTACAGGTTTAGTAATTACAAATAAAGATATTTTTATAAACATATCAGGCCAGGGATTAAACAGGGTTGATCGGTCAGGGCTATCACCAATTCCCGGAGGAGAAATATTTTCAAATACAGAAATTATCACAAGCTTCCATTATAAAAATGATACCGTACTGATAGGAACAAGCGAGAATGAGATATTCCTCTTTGAAGGCAAACAATTTATCCCTTATTCATTTGAAGCAAAAGATTATTTGTTAGAAAGCGTTCTTTCCGGTGGTATAGAATTATCCACAGACCATTTCGTATTTTCTACCCTGACCGGAGGCTGCATTTTTATTGACAAAAAAAATGGCGTTACCTTAGCTACGCTCAATTACCAGACAGGCCTCCCTGATGATGAGATATTTGCTATGGGCAAAGATAAAAATGGTGGATTATGGATCACGCATGACTATGGTATTACCCGTGTTGATAACACATTACCTGTTAAAAATTATTCCTCCTATCCTGGATTGGAAGGCAATTTAATTTCAGTTATAGAATTTGACAGCACCATCTATGTAGCAACCAGCGAAGGGATCTTTTATCTTACCGAAGTGAAAGACATTAAGGAATTAATGGTTTATATTAAAAAACCAGTACAAAAAGAAGAAGATATAATCCAAACAACAGAAATAATTTACGTAAAAACTAAAATTGAAAAGCAAATTCCGAGAGACACGAATACCATCAACCAATACCCTGAATTAAGTAAAAAAATACAACGCCTGAAAAGAAAACTGGAAAAACAATTAAAAAAGGAAGGAAAAACAGATGCAGAAAAACTTGAATTGGAAGATTTAAGAAAATTAATTAAAACGCTTGAAAGCACAAAAGACAAGTCACCACAAACCGAAATAAAACCTGTTAGAAGGGTAATAAATAGACCGGTAAAAAAAGAATATGAGATCAAAAAAGTCTATGCACTTCAGTCTGTAAAGCATGTTTACAAACAGGTAAATGGCTTTAAGGGAAAATGCAAACAATTAGTAAAATTGAATGACAGAATACTGGCTGCAAGTAATACCGGATTATATGAGATACTAAAACCCCGGATGAATTCTGATAAGCCTGAAGCCAAACCAATCATCAAAGACCTTTATGTAAACTGCATTTACCAATCAAAAGATACTAATCGTTTTTATGTTGGCCTGGCAACCGGCATTAAATCTGTCAGGTTCACAGGCAAAAAATGGCAGGTTGAAGATACCATTTTTCAGGATATACTTCAAAGTGTTTACTCCATTATTGAAGATGATGAACAAAATCTGTGGTTAGGCTGTGAAAATAATATTTATAGAATTATTATTGATACAGCAGGGCAGCCTGTGGATTATTATGCCTATTTTTTGGGTGATGCATTTTCAGAGATCATACTGGTTAGAAAAATTTTCGGAAAGATCTTCTTCATTACTGCCTCTGAAACATATTGCTATATCTCTCCTCAATCCCCTTATAAGCCTAAATCCCCTTTATTATGGGGTAGCAAGCAGCATGTAGCATTATCTGTTGGAGATATATTTGCTACTGAAGAGCTTAACAGCTTTTTTTCAGAAAATTTGAAACTTATTTATTCACAAGATCATATTACCTGGGGATATAATGGCGCAGAATGGGCAGGCCTGCCTGCGCTAAAGCTCCCCCGTATGGGGTACCCGGAAGATGGAACAGACAAGCAGCATGGATCTGATAAATTTTCAGAGAAAATTATTCTAAAAGAAATTTATTTTGCACTTTTTAATAATATCAAGCAAATTTATGTAGATCGTGAAAAAAACATCTGGCTGATAAATAGTGACGGGTCATTATTTAAAATTAATAAAGAAGATAGGGAACAATCAAATAAATATTTTGAAGTATTTATAAACGGAATTAATGATGGAGAAGGTAATCCATTATTATTAAATGGCCTGGAATTAGATTACCGAAATAGCGCTGTCATTTTATCATTTGCCGCTCCTTTTTATATCAATGAAACCTCTACTCAATACCAATATATTGTAGAAGGCGTTATGAAAGATTGGTCTGAATGGAACCGTAATGCTTCCATTCCATTTCCATTTTTATCAGACGGGAAATATACGATACGGGTAAGGGCAAAAAACGTATTGGGAAAGGTGAGTGAAGAAAAAACATTTTCTTTTAGGGTAATGCCTCCTTTTTGGAATACGTTGTGGTTTTACCTCCTGTGTTTTATTTCCGTAACAGGTTTGGTTTTTGTTTTCATCAGGATCAGGGAGAGAAATTTAAGACGTCAGCAAAAAATTCTTGAAGAGAAGGTTCAAATACGAACAGTGCAGTTAAAAGAAAAAAATGAAGAGATTGAAAAGAAGAATCAAGCCATTACGGCAAGCATAAATTATGCTAAACGTATCCAGGAATCTATACTCCCGCTAAAGGAAAATATTTTAAAAGTTTTGCCCTATTCATTTATCTTGTATAAACCAAAAGATATCGTGAGTGGTGATTTTTATTGGTGGAGCAGTAAAAATGGGAGAACTTTGATCGCAGCCGTAGATTGTACAGGCCACGGTGTTCCCGGTGCATTTATGTCAATGATAGGAAATACATTATTAAATGATATTGTAAACGTAAAAAATATTATCTCCCCTGCTCCAATACTCGATGAATTGCATACAGATATTAAAACTTTACTGCATCAGGATGAAAAAGATGCATTATCCCCTGACGGTATGGATATTTCACTCTGCTCCATTGACATGGAAAAACATGAAATTCAATTTGCAGGGGCAATTCATCATTTATGCATAGTCAGGAATGTAGCTCGGATTGATAATCCGACCAAACCATTTATAGAAGATATCGAAAGCGACCCGTTCTCCATAGGTGGAATGGAGATAAAAGCAGGAAAAACCAACTTTACCAATCACACCTTTCAAATGCAGAAAAATGAAACCATGTACCTGTTTTCAGATGGCTTTGAGGATCAGTTCGGTGGTGAAGATAACAAAAAATTCTCTTCCGAACGCTTTAAAAAGTTACTTTTAGACATTCATCAATTAGAAATGACCAAACAAGAGGAAGTCCTTAATCAAACTTTTGAGGAGTGGAAAGGCAATGCTAAGCAAGTGGATGATGTGGTGGTTATTGGAATAAGGTTTTAATACTAATAAAAATGCTAATATACGAATAAGGGTATAATGCTAATATACTAATTAAATATAAAATACTTAAAATGCCTAAAATTTATGCCACAAAAACTCTAAAATCACTAAACCCCCACACCAAAATATACAATTTTATATTTACATTATTTATCTTAGAGTTTTGGTGTGTGGGTAAATCACACAAAATTTTTTAGTGAAATTTCGTGTTTTTGTGCTTTAGTGGCGATTTTTTTTATTTTAGGCATTTTACATTTTAGGCATTTTTTTTATTAGTATCATTAGTATTCATTCGTATATTAGCATTTTTATTAGTATATTAGCATTGTACTCAAAATGACAGAAAAAACAAAAGGAAATATTGTAGGTGCTATTTTTATACTATTCCTCACTACAGGACTTATAGTCTATGTAATATATTCCGAGCATTATTATTTACTTGTCGTTTATTTATTATTTTTTGGCTATCAATTACTTAAATATAGCAAGTGGGGTAAAAAATTTAGAAAAAAAATAAAAAAGTAAGCCCCTTTTAATCAATTTATATTATATTTTTGAGTCCACTCTAAAAAGTAAAAAATTGAAAAGAAATCGTTTCTCGCAAAGTTCGCAAAGGATTGAATATCAATTAGTTAAGTGTATAACTTTGCGCCCTTTGCGCCTTTGCGAGAACCAAAAACACTTTTTAGAGTGGACTCATTTTTAGAACTATGACCTTATTCTCCCGAAGTAAGATTTTCTACAAAAAGAAAGTTTACCTTAACACTTGAACCCCTGAACACATGAACACATCCCCCACCACCCCAACCCAACCGCCAAAAATCCAAAATAAAGGATTAGACAAGGCAGATCAATTGCTGTTAAAAAATCAGGTATTAAGTGACGACTACAAGGTCAGCGCCAATTTCTATAAAAGTGATAAGATATTCCGAAGCTATCTTAAAAATGAAATATCCCAGCAAGGAAACGCTTATTTCCAGGATAAGCTCAACCAGCAAGGCGAAGAATCAGCAGGCCGGATGAACGAGCTGTCTTTGCTGGCAGACAAAAATGGCCCTGAGCTAATAAAAAGAAGCCCCTTAGGTGAAAATATCAACGAAATACGATTTCATCCCTCCTATCATGAATTATTAAAGATAGCAGTACGATCAGAAATGTTTCGGGTAAAATGGGAACCAGGCCTGAGGAAACGTTTTTTAGGAGAAACGCACAGGCTGGGATTCAGTGCCGGCTACCTTTATGCAATGAGTGAGTTGGGCCTGTATTGCCCTTTGTGCATGACCGATGGTGTTGCCCGCCTGATTGACCTGTTTGGAGAAGAGGAAGATAAAGAGCGTTTGTTAAAACACATTTACACCGATGATGTAGATGAATTATATACCGGTGCCATGTACCTGACGGAAAAGTCAGGTGGGTCAGATGTAGGCGCTAACCTGACAAAAGCAACTCACCTGCCCCGCCACAGGCGGGGTAAAACAGGGAAATATTACCAATTAAATGGAGAGAAATGGTTCTGCAGCAATGCCAATGCAGATATTATTTTTGCTTTGGCAAGAACCGATGAAAATATTAAAGGGACGAAAGGCTTATCTATCTTTTTGGTAGAAAAATACTTGCAAAATGACCACCCAAATCCAATAGACATCATCCGCCTAAAAGATAAATTAGGCGTACGTTCCATGGCAAGTGCCGAATGTTTGCTCACAGATACGATTGGTAAGTTGGTTGGAAAGGAGTTTGGCGGTTTTAAGATCATGGCTGAAATGCTCAACCTTTCACGGCTTTACAATTCCGTAGCAGCATTATCAGGTTCCAGAAGAGCGCTTATAGAAGCTTACCAGTTTTTATGCCACCGTCATACTTTTGGGAAATGCGCACTTGACCATGCATTGGTCCGGGTAAAGCTGACAGAATTATCAAGCCTCCATATAGCCAACTTCTATTTGGTATGGAGGGCTATCAAGGCATTGGACCTTGCAGATTCCGGTAATCAAAATGAAGCTGAACTTTTTCGTTTAATTACGCCTATGGTAAAAAAATGGTCGGCCGAGAAAGGGGTATATATCGTAAGAGAAAGTATGGAATTAATGGGGGGACTGGGCTATATAGAAGACACCGGGATGCCCAAAATTATGCGTGACGTCATGGTGACGCCAATCTGGGAAGGTGTAGGAAATATTATGGTATTAGACATGCTCAGGGCAATGGTAAAATCAAAAGGATTTGAGATGATGTGCAGTGAAATAAACCAAAATGCATCCCTTCATCACGAATACAAAAAACCGATGCTAACAGAATTAGATGATTTGATCCGGTTTGCCAAGGGATTTAAAGATATGAAACAGGATAAAATGGAGTATTCTGCCAAGCTGTTTTTTGAGAAGTTAACGAACCTGTATCAAATAGCATTACTTTTAGGAGCTTTGAACAAAGAAAGTGAAGACTGGATTATTCCCGCTTTGAATTATTTAAAAGAACCTTCCACTGAATTAAAAACGAAAGAACCGTTAAGCACTGATGAAGTAAAGCGATTGATTGGGTGGGAGGTTTGAGCAGGGAGTAGGAACGGGACGTCATACGCTCAAAACCTCATCCCCATCACCAAAATATCATCTATTTGCCTTCTATTGCCTTTCCATTCTTCAAAGGCATTCTCTAATTTTTTCTTTTGCTCATCCATTTTCAGGTGATGAATATCGGTAATAAGCTGTTTGAATCTTTGTGTGTTAAACTGTTTATTATCAGGTCCGCCAAACTGCGCAGCATACCCATCGGAGAAAAGGTAAAAGGTATCTTATTAGTGCGATTGTGATTTTTTTAAAATATTTTTCAATAAAAGTTTGTTTATAACAATTGATGTATTACCTTGCATTTTAAAATACTTGAAAATTATTTTGTTAAAAAGTCCTTCACTAAAATAAAATAATATGAATTACAAGATATGTCTGACCCTCTTTTCTTTGCTTTTCTTTAATCTTTCTCTATGCCTATTTGCGCAAGACTCAATTCCAAATGGCTCCTTTGAGAATTGGTCCATTATTGATAGTAATGAAGTGCCTGATAATTGGCAATTTCTAAGCGGGAAAATTGTAAAGGATTCTGCCGGATACCAAAGCAATTATGCTATTAAATTAGAAGTTTATAACCCCGGTTTTGAAAACAATTCAGGATTGGCAACAACAGGATTTCCACTGAATTCAATCCCATCTAACTTAAAAGGCTTTGTAAAATGTAATGTTATGCCAAACGATACGGTATATATTGAATTTTTATGTTATTCAGGAAATTCGCTTGTTGCCAACGGAAAATGGATAAGTACGAGTTCAATTACAACCTATGCTCCTTTTAGTATTTCAATAGATTCTTCGGGGATTACCGGTGTAGACTCTGCGGTGATAATGCTAACAAGTGGATGCTGTGGCAGTTTTGGAGGTGCCAGTATAGGAACGGAATTAGTAGTGGATGAATTAGAATTGGGATTTTACACGGGAATAAACGAAAAATCAGAGAGAGAAAAAAATAAACTTTTAATCTATCCCAATCCCACCACCGGCACTTTTACCCTATCAGTTCGCACCAGGCAATCCGCAGTAAACAACAAATTACAGATATATATTTATGATATTTTGGGGGAATTAGTATATCTGACCGAAATTACGGATGTGAACTCTGAAATAAAAATTCCTAAAATGTCCAAAGGCATTTATTTTGTTAAGGTTAATAATGAACATAACCAGTATGTAAAAAAAATCATTTATCAATGAAGTCGTTAGGATTATTATTAATCATTACTTTATTTATTCTCAGGGCAGAAGCACAATCCTTGCAGTTGCCTTATTATACAGGTTTTGATTCTGTGAGCGAGCAGGCAGGATGGCAGGAATTTAGATTAGGCATTCTCAGTTCATCTCACTGGATATATACTGCCGGCCTTTTTGTTTCTTCTCCCAAATCACTATTTCACTACTACAACAATCCGGGAAATCCAACCGATACTGTAGAGGATTGGTTCGTTTCCCCACCTCTTAATTTTAATACATCTGCCCGGTT
>VRUD01000122.1 GCA_019456305.1 Cytophagales bacterium
CTCATTTTTGAACCTTCTATTCTTGTTGAAGCTCCAACGCTTCTAACCGTTGCAATAGATTTTAGTTGTTTTAAGCTTTGACCTTCTTTTTTTTCTATCGAAGTCCATAAAGCATCAAATCTATCAATTTGGCTAATCATTGATATCAGCTTCCAATCAAGATCAATGGTAAACATATGTACTATACTTTCCATATTACAAATGTATCAAATTTTCAATAAAATGATACGATATGATTCGTTTTTATTCGATAAATATACGATAACAGTATTTCAATCTGTGATACGATGCGATTCAATATTATACGGTAGTGATTCGATTAATGCCCTGTAACACTTGCATATAATCATAGACAACCAGACATCTAATTATTAATCTGCATTCGCAATGCCTCCAATCTTTTCAATAAAGGCGGATGAGAATAATGGAAAAAAACATAAGCGGGGTGTGGCGTTAGGTTACTCAAATTATCAACCGAAAGTTTTTTCAAAGCATCCTGCAGAGCAGAAGCGTTGTATGTTTGGGCAGCATATTTATCTGCTTCAAATTCATTTTTCCGTGAAATGAGATTCATAAACAACCCTGTTAATTTGGAAATCGGGGTATATAATAAACCGAAAGCCAATAAATTAAGATGAATTCCCATTTCTTTAGCTCCCAAAGCCCCGGAAAGTGTAGAATTAAATACAAAAAAAGAGAGAATAAACAGCATAATACCAACCTGGATAGTAGATAAAATAAATCCCGTCACGATATGTTTTTTCTTATAATGTCCGACTTCATGGGCAAGTACGGCAACTAATTCTTCTGTGGTGTGGTTATTTATTAACGTGTCAAAAAAAACGATCTTTTTCTTTTTGCCAATGCCAGAAAAGTAAGCATTCGATTTTGAAGAACGTTTGGAGCCATCAATCACAAAAATGTTGCGCAACGAGAATTTTGCCTGTTTACTGTAATTTTCAATGGCTTCACGCAGTTCGCCTGATTCCAGCGGTGTCAGCTTGTTAAACAACGGAACAATTAAAGTCGTGTAAAACATATTTACGAAAAATAAAAAAGCAGTGATCACGATCCAAAAGTAAAGCCAGAAACCTTCACCAAGCTTAGTGATCAAATAAAATAATAATGATAAAATGATCCCACCTATTAAGATAGTTAAAAAGTATCCCTTGAGCTTATCCAAAATAAAGGTTTTCACGGTTGTCTTATTAAAGCCAAACTTTTCTTCAATGACAAAAGTATGATAAACCTGGAATGGCATATTTAAAATATCTGAAGCAAAATAAAGTATACCAAAAAATATTAATGCAAGCACAACAGGATCAGATATATCATTCGCCTCTAAATTTGTCGGATTACCAATCCGACCTACAAAGGAAGGCAAAGGAGTGTTTCTTATCCATTCATCTAGCATCCCGAAAATACCACCTACCAGCATAACGAGCGCTAATACGAAGCTAAAAGCAGAAGTTACAAAGGAAAACCGGGTTTGTACACTGAGGTATTTCTGTGATTTACGATACTTATCCTCATCATAGTAGCCCTTCATTTCATCAGGCACTTCGGATTTTTGATGTTTGAGATTAATGTAATCCAGTATTTGCTCTAAAAGGAAATCAAGAGCAATGATGGTGATGATGATGAGTAAGATTGTTTGTGCAGACATAGTGTTATAGTTTTCCCCAATTCCCCCAAAGTTAATAATACTTTTTCAACATCAAATAATTCTTAACATAATCCCCTACCCCATCCTCCAGACTATAAAACGGCACTTCATATCCGGTTGACCGAAGTTTTTGCATATTGGCCTGGGTGAAATACTGGTATTTATCCCTGATATCTTCGGGAGTGTCAATGTAACAAATATTTTCAGGTTTTCCCATTGCTTTGAAAGTACTTTTTGCGAGATCAATAAAGGTTCTTGCTTGTCCGGTTCCGAGATTATAGATGCCTGAAAGACTCACCCCCCGACCCCCTAAAGGGGGAGAATCTTGCTTTTTTTTCATTAAAAACATACAAACTTCCAGCACATCTTTCACGTATACAAAATCCCGCTTTTGCTCTCCATCCCTGAACTGAGGATTATGTGACCGGAACAACTTCATCTTTCCTGTTTCGCTGATTTGATTAAAGGTATGAAAAATAACCGATGCCATCCTGCCTTTATGGTATTCATTGGGTCCATATACGTTGAATAATTTTAATCCTGCCCAGAAAGGAGGCCCCCCCACCTTAAATCCCTCCCACCACCGTTGCTTTCCGAATCGGTGAATGCCTGCCCGCCCACTAAGTCTTCCCTCGGAGCTGGCAGGCGGGGATGAATCGGTGAATCGGTGAATTGCCTCCCCCTCTCCGTTTCTCCGATTCCCCGGTTCTCCGATTCTGGGGGGACTGGACTTAGAGGAGGGTTGTAGGGGGGGCTGTGTTGCCTGCTCTAATACCCAAATATCAAAATCGTTCTTTGATTTACCATAAGGATTGAGTGGTTTTAGCTTTGGGATGATTGATTCATCATCATCATAACCCAATTCACCCATTCCGTAAGTAGCTGCGGACGAAGCATAAACAAGCGGAATTTGATAATCACAGCAGGCTTGCCATATTTTTTTGGAATAGTTAAGGTTAAGCTCATCCAGTATCTTTTTATCAAATTCGGCCGTATCGGTTCTTGCACCTATATGAAAAATGAATTCTACCCGTTTATTGTTTTTCTTCAGCCAATCAAAAAACTGTGCCCTGTCTACTCTTGTTTGGATCTTTTTTCCATAATCTGTCGGATTACCAACATTATCTGTCGGATTACCAATCCGACCTACGCTGCTTTGCGGATAAGGGACAATATTTTTATTTTTCAGTGGATTGGAAAAATCATCTACAGCGATGATATCATGATAATTATCATCATTAAGCCTTCTGATAAGACAACTGCCGATAAAGCCTGCTGCACCGGTGACTACTATCATTTTTGAATTAAAAAAATAAAACTACCGCTAACACGGTATCCTATTAATACGGTACCCAATCACCTCTAATGGAGTTTTCCCTTTATACCCCGAACCGGCCTTTTCAGAATAGTAAGTTGATAAGATGATGCCTTTCAAACCAAAATCCAGTTGCCTGAAGATCACTGATAAACCGCCTTTTTGTTTATGGCTCCTGCCCATTTTCTTAATAAGCCATTTTAATACAAAACCCGGCATTACAGATAAAATGGATAGTATCATACTCAAATCCTTTATGTCGTTTTCAGGCGCGCATTGAAGTATTTCGTCAATATGCTCAATACCGCCCAGCTCGGAGTATGATGGTAATTCACCGTTTTTGGGCATCATTATATCACCGATGCGGTTGATGGCTTTAAGGGCTGGTTTGGATAATAATTTAGACATTTCTTATCAATTCATCACTTAACTTTTGTGAAAACGCCATAATACTCAAAGAAGGATTGATCCCCGGAGCGCTGGGAAAAATGCTGGAATCTGCAATATAAAGATTCTTATACCCATGCACCTGGAATTCAGGATTTACAACAGAAGTTGATCCATCTGTTCCAATGCTGCACCCTCCCATCAGGTGAAGGCCAAAGAAATAGGGTGAATGAACGATCTCTTTAGCCCCTGCATTGCTGAGAATATTGTCAATCACTTCCAGTCCGGCATCCCTGCGTCTTTTATCCTGGCCGGTCAGCTCTTTTTTGATCACCAGGTTCCCTTTTTTATCTGTGGTTATTTCCCCACCTTCCGGCTCATCTTTCACGGCTGCTTCTATGCATGCCATATACCTGTATTTGAGCATCAGTTCCTGGTGCTGCCTGCCGTAGCAATTAAAAAGCATCCCAACCGAGATAGGCGGGGCAAAAACGTTTTCCAGCTTAAAGCCATTTTTCCTGAAATGCTGGTCTTCTGAAGCAATGGTTTGAAATGCGCCTTTATGCGAATCTACCGGCTCATCAAATATCCCGAACGACATATATTGAGGATGCTGGCAAAATCCCTTGCCCAGTGCCGGCAATTTTGCCTTTAAGCCCGATTTAAACATGATCTGGGTAGAACCAAATGAGCCGCCAGCCAGGATAACTTTTTTGCCCTTTATTTCCTGCCTTACTTTATTTTTTTTACCACCTATGATCACATAATCATCCTGATGCTGAATGCTGTCGACCATATATTCAGAAAGGATCTCAAGTCCTGTTTGCTCCGCCTTTTGAATAGATGTAACTAATACGCTTTGCTTGGAGTCACGATGACAACCGCCCAGGCAGCCGATGCAATCGTTACCCTCCTCAATTTTACAATCGCTTTGTCCCCGTCTCAGGGGTTTCCATTTGTAGCCAAGGTTTTGGCAGCTTTCCGTAAATATTTCCGCATTCCTGTTGAATTCATTTCTTTCAAAAGTGTGTAAAACCATGTTTTGCTCAACCTTTTCATACCAGGGCGCCATGGCTTGTGTGGAGAAGAAATCCACACCGGACCGGGCTTTCCAATCATCTAAGGCCACATCATCAAAACGATCCATCAGGCACTGGTTGACGATAGAAGTACCGCCAACACATTTTGCCCGGAGAAAGGCGGTTGTGGATTCGGAATCAAATTCAATTCCGCCTCCCCAGAACAACTGTGAAGAGTATTCAGCTTCAGTTTTTGGGAAAGTATCTTTCCTGAGAAATTTACCGGCTTCTATTAACAACACTTTAGCGCCTGCATCGTGGAGGTTTTTTGCTAATACGCCACCGGAGGAGCCAGAGCCGATAATGATAAAATCGTACATTTTGCAAAATTAATAAAATTACAGCGTTTCAAAGATAAAAGGATTTTTTTAGTTTATAGTTGTCTGTTTTCCCGCTGTGGACTGCCGACTGCCGACTGTGGACTGCCGGCTGTGGACTGCCGACTACCGACTGCCAACTGCCAACTGCCAACTGCCAACTGCCAACTGCCGACTGCCGACTGTGGACTGTCGACTGTGCCGCATCTTACATCGATATAGACCCTTTCCTGAAATCCGTTTTATCAATAATAGCATTGATCAGGAATGGCTTCCCATTTTTAGCGGCATTTTTAGCTTCTTTAACCGTTTCCTCAAAATCGTTGATGTTATTTACTCTTTTCCCTTCCCCGCCATATCCTTTTACAGCGACATCATAGTCAGAATGAACGAGCATACACCCAACATCATCTTTTAATATCTCAATTTGGTCCCGGGCAATTTGAGACCAGCAGGCATCATTGCCTACTACCGCTATTACCGGAACGTTGTGGCGGACAAAAGTATCAAATTCAGCAATACTATAGGCACAGGAGCCATCTCCGTAAATTATCCAAACCTCTGATTTAGGAAAACACAATTTTGCACCAAGGGCAAAGCCCGCCCCTACTCCAAGTGTACCAAAAACTCCGGGGTCTAACCATGAAAGCGGGTTTCTGGGCTTTAGTGTGTAAGCGCTTGTAGCAACAAAGTCACCTCCATCTGCTACCAGGACGCTTTTGTCGTCCAGCATTGGTTCTAATTTTCTAAACAGGCCAATAGGATTAATGGCTTGCTTTTGCGAAATAAATTTCGCTCTACTATCAATATCTTCTTCGCGCTCCTTATCTCTTTGTTTAAGCTGTTCGATCCATGAATCCAATCTGGCATTTTGGTTGCTAACAGAATTTGAGAGGTCTTTCAGGAAAGTGCCGGGGTCAGCAAGTATCGCTATTTTAGGTTTTTTATTCAGATACAAGTCTCTTTTGCTCCTGTTTACCGAAATAACAGTAGAGGACGAGCGAATGTGCCTGCCATAGTCTAACCTGAAATCGCATGGAACACCTGCCAGTAATACCAGGTCTGCTTCTTTCAACGCATTTTTTCTCTTATGCCTTAGCTGCAAAGGGTAACCCTTTCCGAGCAAGCCACGGGCCATACCGGAGAGGTAAACAGGTATGCCGATCTTGTCTATTGCTTTTGCCAGATTATCTGCGCCCTCTGCGTCTAAAAGCGCCTGGCTGCCTATCAGCATAACCGGGCGGTTTGATCTTTCAAGTCGTTTTCTAACTTTCTCGATATCCTTTTGTTTATGTATGGGAAAATTATCAGCCTTTATCTGTGGAGATAATTTATAATTGTCTTTACCTTTAAACACTTTGGCAACATGTCTTTTCAAATACCATTTCAACATCTTTTCTCCAATCCCGAGTACTCGGGACACGGGCTTTTCGTCATCTTTTGCATTATACCAGTCTCTGACCAATGCCTCATCATATAGCAGATCTACGGGGCATTCAATAAATACAGGCCCGGGAACACCCTGCTGTGCGATGACAAAAGCTTTTTCTAATGTTGGGACAATATGCCTGACTTTTTTTATTGCTGCTGTCCATTTCACGTGGGGTTTCATAAGCGCCATCTGGTCAATATCCTGTAATGAACCCCTCCCTTTAAGGATTGTAGCTGTGGCACCTCCCAATAATACCAGCGGTGATTGCGCCATGCTTGCGTTTTTAACCGCGGTTACGGTATTTGTAACACCCGGACCGGCAGTCACAACCGCAACACCCGGAACGCCCGTAAGCCTTGATACTGCATCGGCAGCAAAAACAGCATTTACCTCGTGGCGCACATCAATCACCCGGATGCCTTCCTGTTTGCACCCGGTCAGTATGGGCGATATATGCCCGCCACATAAAGTAAAGACAAACTTAACACCCTGGGTGGATAGTACCTTTGCTATTAAATTTCCTCCGTTCATTTTTAAAAGAATAAATTAAACCGATGCCAATATACGAATAATAAAATGCTAATATACGAATGAATACTAATGATACTAATAAAGAAATCTATATTAAGAAGCAGAGTAAAAATATTCGTATCATTAGTATAAATTAGTATATTAGCATTATACCCTATTCGTATATTAGTATTATACACTATTAATTCGTATATTAGCATTTTATAATGAAACAATTCATTCAAATTTCGTTCTTCGTTGTCTACTGTCTACTGTCAACTGTCAACTGTTTTAGTCAGGTTTTTGATAAAACCGTTCACGATTTCGGCACCCTTGCTGATGGAAGCAACCGGGTAGCGGATTTTACTTTAAGCAACAATTCAAATGAGGTCGTTTATATATTAACATCAGAATATGAGCGTGAGATCAATTTAAGATATTCTACCCAAAAGATAGCCCCCGACAGTTCAGCTATTATCCGGATAAAATACAACCCGACACGAAAAGGAATATTCAATAAAAAGATCCGCCTCTATATCAGTTCCAGTCTTGAGCCCGTTGTACTTGGTATAAAAGGAAAGGTATATTTTATTGATAAGGATGATGATCCTGAATGCCCAAATTTTGATAAGCCGGCCTCAAATACCACCGATCTTCATATAGAAGTTTTTAATATGCAGGATAAAACCCCGGTAACACATGCTACTGTTAAAATTTTTAAGGGATACATTCCTATCAAAACCGTTTTCAACAATGCTGAGGGAAAAGCTGTACATGAATTGCACATGGGGCAGATCTATCACCTGATCGTTGAAGCCGATGGTTTTTACAGTGAAGAGCACACCATGCTGGTCAATAAAATAACCAATACCGCTGCATTTTACCTGGAACCCGTCTCCCAGATTGAAGAAGAAAAATTAGCGCTCCTGCTCACTTCTGATACTTCCGGGCAAAGCGAGGAATCTCCTCAATTGATTGACACAATATCTACTTCCGAACAAAGTGAAGAATCTCCTCAATTAATTGACACAATATTTACTACTGCCACTGATACTGCCACTTCTCCTGTTGCTGCTGCTCGGATTACCAATCCGAGCTACGTGCTTCCTGAAGATAAATTTACTGCCAACAACATTGTTTTTCTAATAGACGTCTCCTGGTCTATGGGTGATAGCAGAAAGCTTGATCTGTTAAAAACCTCCATTATTGAGATGTTGCAAATACTACGAAACATAGACCGCATAGCAGTGATCACTTTTGCAGCAAATACAAAAATTGCCGTACCTTCAAGCCCTGCTGATGAAAAAGAAAAGATAATTGAAATAATTCAAAATTTAGTAGCAGGAGGCGCTACAGCCGGGAGCAAAGGTATCCGAAAAGCTTATGAGGTGGCAGATGATAATTATATTGACGGAGGAAACAACCAGGTCATCCTTGCTACTGACGGTATATTTAGCGCAGACAGGGCTTTGCAGGCTGACATCAACAATATGGCAAAAAGCGGTATCACCCTTTCAGTAGTAGGGATAAAAGCTGATAAAGATGTAGAAAGCTCTTTAAAACAAATCACCGAAAAAGGGGAAGGGCATTATATCAATATTGAAACATTCGGAAAAGCAAAAAGGGTTTTGGTTGCCGAAATAAAACGGAACTCTTTTAGGATGAA
>VRUD01000123.1 GCA_019456305.1 Cytophagales bacterium
GTAGTTGTATCCCCATACAATAATAATCCGGAAAGTTTGGTTTTTTCTTCATTGATAACCCCATGGGTTGCAATATGGATGAATTTATAATTCCTGACTTCAGGAGTTTTTGCGTTTTGCTCATTGGCTTGTTTGTGGGTGAAGATACTTGATTTTTGTTTTTTTACGTTTTTGCCAAATAGTGTTGCAATGCCGTTAACCTCTGTTTCAGTGGCTGGCAGCGATGAAACGTTACCCAAACCTCCCCTGATCATTTCATCATAATATTGACCATTAAAATCTACCGGGGCAAATGCGGTGAGATTGCCTGCAGACTGTTTTTTTATCTTATTCCTCTGGTCAAGTAAAAGTGTAGCTGAGTATCCATAGCTGATCATGTAATCGTTTACAAGATATGGCAGGGCTGTATAATCTTCCTTGTTTTCATCTACTTCTTTTGTTAATAAGGCTTCAAAAGGCACATACCCCAATAACCCTTCAGGCACAATAATAAGATTTTTAATCCCGGCTGTATTCGGGGAATTTTTAAGCTGGTTGACCACCGGCTCTACCAATGTTTTGTAGATCGGATAAGCCCAATGGACATACAGCGGAAATCTCTTTTTATAAATCCCATTTCGCATCCGTTTTATCCATTTATAAAACAGTGTATCTACTTTAACTGTTTTTGCTGTATAATTATTTTTTGTAACGGTGTATATATAGATGCAGGTATCAATTTCGCTCGTTGCGTATGCTACAAGGGCAGTGTTGTCATCCAGCAGATTGTCCTGAACTTCGCTTACTGTTAAAGTTCTTGTTCTATATTTGAGGTCATAATAATCAGGATATTGGCTTTCAAGTACATCAAGAAGGGCTGCATATTTTTGTTTCAATACGAAGAGTTTATCACTCCATAAGGCAATTTTAGCGCTATCGGCTTCATTGCCTTTTTGCTGTTCTTCAGCCAGCATTTTATCATAAAAGGCAAGATCAATCCTCAGCGTCCTTTCATATTCTATCAGGCTATCTGACAGGCCGGCAAACTGTCTTGCTTCAGAGTCTCTAAGGGCAGTCAATAACACACCTGCTTTACTTTTTTCTGAAAAGGTAAAAGCTTGTTTTTTATAGGATGCATTCCCGGTAACTTCATAAAGTTTCATTGCTACCCGGGTAGATTTTTCATAAGTCCCTTTCCCTTTTTCACCCAGAAAGAATTTAGATTGTTCAGACTTGTAACCTGTCCGCATCTGGTCAATCAAATTCACAGCAAGCATAAAAGTAGATAGAGACATTTTCAAATCTACCAGCGGATCCAGTGTATCAATCAAGATCGTGTCACCCTCTATGACAAAATACGACACTACACTGCCTTTGTCCGTTTTTATTGCAAAATCATTTGTGTTACATGACGCCAATAAATCTCCTTTAATAATAGGAAATATTGAGAACTGTATGCAAAGAAAGAAGACTGCTGTTTTTTGGAAGATTTTTTTGTCCATGATTAATAAGCGTTATTTTTTTGCAATATTAATAAAATTTTATTTTATTGTATCGGAATTTCAATGTTTAAATGAAATTTATATTCAAATCTATTTTTTATAATGAAAAAAACCATCATAGGAGTAATTGGCCCTGCTGCAGGAGCAACTGACAAAGACATGGATAATGCCTTCCAGCTTGGGCGATTAATTGCAAATGAAGAGTGGGTGCTCTTAACAGGAGGAAGAAATGCAGGGGTAATGGATGCTGCAAGTAAGGGGGCAAAACAGGCAAATGGATTAACCATAGGTATATTGCCAACTACCGAAAAAGGATCAATTTCTGCCTCAGTGGACCTCCCGATCATAACAGATATGCACAATGCAAGGAACAATATCATTGTACTTACAAGTGATGTTCTGGTTGCCTGCGGCATGGGCGCTGGCACAGCATCTGAAATTGCCCTTGCAATCAAGGCAAACAAGGTAGTAATTATGCTGGGTGGCGGCCATGAGGGTAAAGCATTCTTTAAAAAACTGGGAGGCGATAATGTAATAATAGCAGAAAATGCCAGGAATGCGATTGAGATTGTAAGAAATATAGTAAATACCCACACCAAATAATTTGACAAGGGATAAAAAACTTCGTAACGATTTGCTTGACTTTTTAAAAATTAATTTGTCTATATTTTTTTTATTTATTAACTTGCAATGTTTTGGTTATTATTATTTTACGTTGAATGATCATTAAATTTTAAAAATGCAAATCATAACAAAACAAGCAATAACTAATTTGCTTTTAAAAGTATAATCATACTTTTACCCGTCTAATTAGGATGTGTACAGGTATGATTTGGTTAAAACCATACTTTTATATTATAGTTGTATGGGCAAGTTAAAACAATATAGGAGACAGTTGGCGGTCATGCAAAATAAGTTCAAAATAACATTATAGACGGTAGGACAATTTGATGAATTTTATTAAATTTGCTGTATGAAAACACAAAAGCAGATACAACTTGATTTTATAATTGACAAATTGAGCAAATCAATTCAAAATACAATTTCGGGGGACAGTTTTCGTACAGAAATTTCAAATTTCTCCTATAAAGACATAAAACAAGTGACCAAGAAAAAGGGTTGGAATTTTAATTGGAAAATAGAATTTACCGATAATTCAAAGGAAGTTTATAAAATGACTATTGTAAACAATCCTGACATTATTCAAGGACTATTAAGCCTAACAATTGAAACGGACCATGTTCTTATGAATTTAGTTGAAAGCGCTCCATTCAATATCGGGAAAAACAAACTTTACGAAGGTGTGGCGGGAAATTTAGTAGCTTATGCTTGTAAAGTTTCTTTTCAACACGGCTTTGACGGATATGTAGCATTTACTGCAAAGACCAAACTTATTGGACATTATGAAAAGACTTTAGGAGCTTATCATATTGGTGGACAAAGAATGATAATTTTAACTCAATCAGCAGAATTATTAATTGAAAAATATTTTAAATCATAGAAAAATGGGATACATAAAAGAACCTGATGGCGTAGATTTTATAATACAAAGCCCTCCCTTGACAGACGAGGAAAGAAAAGCTATTAGCGAGTTTATTCGTAAAGATAAAGCAAGGAACTCTGCTAAAAGAGCTAGCAAAAGAAGACTTTACTCAAAAAGAAAGAAGGAGCTTGCTTGAAAGCGATTAATGTACGAACCGCCAAGATTCAACTTTGACACTTCTTGACTGTCATTTACGACTGACAAGAACAATTAAAAAATGGAAACACAAACAATAACATCACCAATTGAGCGGATCGCTTCTTTACTTGGTAAAGATGCAGATTCATTATTAGATCACAAATGCAAGACAATTCCCAAAGAATTGCTGCATAAACCTGGGTCCGATTTTGTAGATAGGATTTTCGCAGATTCAAACCGCAATGCGCAGGTTTTAAGGAGTCTTAGCGCTATATTTGGTCATGGCCGTTTGGCAAATACAGGGTATTTGTCAATTCTGCCTGTTGACCAGGGGATAGAACATAGCGCTGGCGCTTCATTTGCACCCAACCCCATTTACTTCGACCCCGAAAATATCATCAAGCTGGCTATCGAAGGAGGTTGTAATGCCGTAGCAACTACCTTTGGCAATCTTGCGATCATGTCGGGAAAGTTTGCGCACAAAATTCCATTTATTGTAAAAATCAACCACAATGAGCTGCTATCTTACCCCAACACTTATGACCAGATCATGTTTGGTTCTGTTGACGATGCCTGGAATTTAGGAGCCGTAGCCGTTGGAGCAACAATTTACTTTGGCTCAGAGGAGTCTCGCAGACAAATTATTGAGGTAGCAGAAGCTTTCGAAAGAGCCCATGAATTAGGGTTGGCAGCCATATTATGGTGCTATACACGAAACAACGCGTTCAAAAAAAATGGCACAGATTATCACGGTGCAGCCGACCTTACCGGGCAAGCTAACCACCTGGGTGTAACGATCCAGGCGGATATTATCAAGCAAAAGCTTCCGGTGAATAATGGCGGTTTTACTGCAATCAGCTTCGGCAAAACCAATCCCAAAATGTATAGTGAATTGTGTTCGGATCACCCCATAGACCTTTGCCGCTACCAGGTAGCAAATTGTTATATGGGAAGGATCGGCCTGATAAATTCAGGTGGCGAATCAAAAGGCGCTACTGACCTTGCCGAAGCTGTAAGAACAGCCGTGATCAATAAACGTGCTGGAGGCACGGGCCTTATCTCCGGTAGAAAATCTTTCCAGAAACCTATGAAAGAAGGAGTCAAACTGCTTAATGCTATTCAGGATGTGTATCTTTGCCCTGATATAGATCTAGCGTAGCTGATACTTGCCACAAAGGCACGAAGTTTCACAAAGTTTTTTTAAAAAAAATCTATGTGATCTGTGCAACTAAATTAACTTTGTGATTCTTTGTGTCTTGGTGGCTTGGTGGCAAAAAAAATCGTAAATCGTAAATCGTAAATAAAAATGCCTTGGTTTAAAAGACAAGAAAAAGGAATCGTTACACCTACTAAGTTAAAAAGAGAAGCCCCGGACGGGCTGTGGGATCAATGTCCCGGGTGTAAAAAGACGATGCATGTTAGAGAACATAAAGACAATGCCTATACATGTGTACACTGTAATTATCACTTCAGGATTGGTTCCAAAGAATATTTTGAGTTATTATTTGACAATAACCAGTTTGATGAATTTGACAAAGAGATGGATTCGGTTGATCCGCTGCAATTTTCCGATACAAAATCTTACACAAAAAGGATTGCTGCTTCACAAAAAAAGTCAGGGCTTAAAGATGCTGTCCGCACTGCCTATGGTAAAGTGAATAACCTTGATATGGTAATCGGATGCATGGATTTTAGCTTTATTGGCGGGTCAATGGGGTCTGTAGTAGGAGAAAAACTTGCCAGGTTAATAGACTATGCACGGGAACATAAAATCCCATTATTAATTATCTCTAAATCAGGCGGAGCTAGAATGATGGAGGCAGGTTTTTCTTTGTTGCAAATGGCTAAAACTTCTTCAAAGCTGGCTTTGCTTGCCCAGGAAAAGGTCCCCTACATCTCTTTACTAACCGACCCAACTACTGGAGGGGTAACTGCCTCTTATGCCATGCTTGGTGATTTTAACATTGCAGAACCTGGCGCCCTTATTGGTTTTGCAGGGCCGCGGGTTATCAGAGAAACGATCGGAAAAGAACTGCCCGGAGACTTCCAAAGCGCAGAATTCGTGCTTGAACATGGGTTTCTGGATTTTATCGTTGACCGTAAAGAGCTTAAGGAAAAACTTACTCAATTGTTGGGGATGTTGATGAATTAGCTAGTGTAGCAACAATTTAATTACGCAATATTGTAATCATAAAATATATTATTTCATTGTTAAATTGTTAAGATGGTTATATGGTTATATGGTTATATGGCTTTATGGCTATATGGCTTTATGGCTATATGGTTATATGGCTTTATGGCTATATGGTTATATGGCTTTATGGTTATATGGCTTTTAAGTAGAGTTTGGTGAAAAAATGTAGAATGTAGAATTATGAAGTTTCTGTTTTTTATTTTCTTACCATTCCTTTCATTTAGCCAGGTTGAAAATTACGATAAATTCAGGGCGGATACTTCAGATGCCAACTATTACTTCCGCCTTGCCCGTTCCTTTGTCAAAACCTATCAATACGACAGCACTATTTTTTATTTTAAAAAGGCAAGCACCTTTTATCTTCGTAGTACGACTGCTGCGTTGGATAATGGGAAGGAAAGACTCTGGGCAAGAACACTTCTTTGCTACAACAAAATAGGCTGGTGGTATATGATAAAAGGAGAGTACGAAGAGGCTATTGAACAATTATCCAAAGGGCTTAAACTTTGTTTTGAGCGATTAGGAAAAGAAAATAAGGTTGTTGCGGATTGCTATAATATGTTTGGAATTGTATTGTGGCAGAAAGGAGATTACTACACCGCATTGGAATATTACCAGCAATCCTTATTTATATGGTCAAAAACCCTTGGCCCGGATCACCAAAATATCGCTGTAAGCTATAATAACCATGGAATTATTTATGCTACAATTGGCAATTACGATAAGGCATTAGAATACTACCAAAGTTCTTTATCAATATGGCTTAAAACCCTTGGCTCTGATCATAGGAATATAGCTACGATTTATAATAACATAGGAGTTGTTTGGACTGATAAAGGATATTATGACAGTGCCTTTGTGTATCATCAAAAAGCCTTGAAGATCAGGCATAAAATATTTAGGAAAGACCATCCGGATTTTGCTCAAAGCTACATAAATCTTGGTACTTTATATATGGAATTAGATAGCCTTGACAAAGCATTATATTACCAGCAAAAAGCATTAAATATTTTTTTACCTATTTTTGGAAACTATCACCCAATGGTTGGAGGTTCTTATAAAGACATTGCAAATCTTTTTGTAAGACAAGATCAATTTGATACTGCTTTAAAATATTTCCAAAAAGCAATACAATCTTTGGTAAAGGATTTTACAGATAATAGCATTTATGTAAATCCTATTTATATGGTTTTGAGAGGGGAGAAGGGTAAAGTTAATTCTGCAGTGATCTTGCTGGATACTTTGGAGGAGAGGGGGGAGGCGTTTTATGGAAGATGGATGGAAGGAAAAAAGTAGCAGTAGCAGTCCCGACAAGTCGGGATCTTTGTTGCACTCCGATAGGCAGTTGACATAGAAACTTCAAACTTCATCCCGGGTACTCTTTCCCGAGTTACTCGGGGAGACAGGCGGGATGGATTTTCTCACTACATTTACCTTCTAAATTTGGAAGGTCAAACTATTACAAAGCGCCATGCATTATGGCTATGAGGAATATAACCATTTTAATTCTTTTATTTGTACCCATATTGGTAATTAGCCAAAGTGGGCAGAGACGCCCAATTTGGGCGTCTCTGCCCACTTTAGCTAACAGATATTTTTCCGAAGCTGATTCTTTTTCCAAAACCTTCCAATACGACAGCGCTATTTTCTTTTATCAGAAAGCAAGTTTGATCTATGAGCAATTAGAAACCTGGGAAGATCATGTTACCTGCTATAATAAAATTGCTGAGAATTATTATTATAAAGCACAATACTCTGAGGCCATTCAACAATTAGAAACAGGATTAAAAACAGGATTAGAAAGATTAGGTAAAGAACATAATGTCATTGCAGTATGTTATAATGCTTTTGGAGTAATTTACCAGCATATTGGACAATATGACAAAGCGCTGGAATATCATCAGCAATCATTACAGATAAAGCAACTAAAACCTGGCAATGATCATCCTGAAGTGGCAAAAAGTTATCTGAACATGGGTACTGTTTATGTTTCAAAAGGCGATTATTTCACAGCCCTGGAATATTTTCAGCGATCATTAAGAATACGGCAACTAAACCTTGACGGTGAAAGATTTTTCGGCTCATTGTATTTATATTAATCCTATATTTCCGGAAAAACCTGAAGAGTGGAAAAAAATGATCAATTCTAAAGTGATATTACTAAGTACTTTGGAGAATAGGGGGGAGGCATTTTATGAGAAATGGAAGATGGAAGATGGAAATTAAAAAAAATGCCACTAAAACACAAAATCCAACAAAAGAAATAGGCAGTTGGCAATGGGCAGTAGGCAATATTGCCTACTGTCAACTGCTTACTGCTTTTGTAATATTATTTTTTTATTGATCATATTTTTATCGTACTGAATTTGCAGGTTGTATATGCCTGCAGGGTTTGGTTTTAGGTTTATTTGATTTGTGTATTTGCCTTTAATGTTGTTCAGTGTTGCGGCATATACTGATTGTCCTAAGATGTTGGTGATGTTTATTTGTATATCCTTTATTTCAGAGACTTCCATTTCTAATGTGAAATTGCCTGTGTTTGGATTAGGATATGCCCTCAGACCCGCAAGGTTTTGAAAACCTTGCGGGTCTTTAATACCAACAGGAGATATATTTACCAAAAACTCCTCTGAAACAAAGCTGCT